>CAZOWC010000013.1:0-15816 GCA_964583375.1 uncultured Flavobacteriaceae bacterium | reverse complement strand
TACCTTTAGAATAAATGAATAAAACGGTAAAAATTTCCTCAACACTAGAAGTTCCCCGGCTTATTATAGGCCTTTGGCAGATCGCTGATATGGAGCGTAAAAATCAATATCTTAATTTAAATAAGGCAGCCGATGCCATGATTCCTTACATCCAAGCTGGTCTCACAACATTTGACATGGCCGATCATTATGGCTCAAGTGAAATTATCGCAGGAATCTGTAAAAATAACTCTGATGAAAATGAGCGTATTAAGTTGCTTACAAAATGGGTGCCAAAGCCTGGGGCAATTCAAAAAGAAGTGGTGTATGAGGCCATTTCAATTGCATTGGAAAGAATGCAGCAGAGCAGTATTGATTTATTACAATTTCACGCATGGCAATATTCAGACCCAAGCTGGCTTGATGCTTTATTTTATTTAAAGGAATTAAAAGAGGAAGGCTTGATTAAAAATATTGGAGTTACAAACTTTGATGCCTACCACTTACGTGTTGCACTAAGCAGTGGGATTCCATTGGTGAGCAATCAGATTTCTCATTCAATTTTAGATCGTAGGGCCTTGGGTGAGATGAAAAAAATTTGTGCAGATTTCAATATTCATCTTTTAGCCTATGGTACTTTGCTAGGGGGGTTTTTATCAGAAAAATGGCTGAATAAGAAGTTGCCTAAAGAAGTAGAATTATCTACTTGGTCTCAGATGAAATATATACGTTTTATTGATCAAGCAGGAGGCTGGACGGTTTTTCAAAGGCTTTTATCCTGCTTGGATCAAATTGCTCAAAAGCACCATACAACCATACCCATTCTGGCCAGTAGGTTTGTTTTAGAAAACCAGAATGTAGCTGCAGTAATAGTAGGTGCACGCCTTGGAGAAAGTGCTCATATTGAGGACCACAAGGCGCTCCTTGATTTCACTTTTGAGGATGATGACCTCGAAGAAATAGATAAAGTACTGACAGAATTAGATCCAGTACCTGGGCATTGTGGCGATGAATATCGTAAACCACCCTTTCTCACTGCTTCGGGTGATTTGAGTCACCATTTAGAAACTTTTCCTCCTGTTTTTGAAAAACAAATTAAATCTGAAACCAGGACGCATGTATACAGCGGTACCGTCTGGGAATCATTTGCTGGCTACGCGAGAGCAGTAAGAAAAGGAAAGACGATAATGGTTTCTGGGACTACAGCTACGCATGGTAATAAATTAATAGGAGCAAATGATGCTGCTGCACAAACCCATTTTATTATTGATAAAATTGAAGCCGCTATTCAAGCCTTGGGAGGCAGTTTAGAAGATGTAATTAGAACACGAATTTTTGTTCAAAGTTTAGATGATTGGGAAGTTATTGCCAAAGCACATGGTGTTCGTTTTAAAAACATAGATCCTGCAAATACATTGGTGCAGGCTAAACTAGTTGGGGAGGGCTATAAAGTGGAAATTGAAGCTGAAGCGCATTTAAATGAATAGATTAGTCCACTAGAGCACTAATTTCTTTAGCCCATTTACGTTTAAATTTTGCTACTTTTTCTTTAAATAAATCAATTTGTTTTTCCCCTGCTTCTAATAGTCTCCAATCATCTTCAGAAGGAATATTTAAGCGGGCTTTTGAAAATTTAAGTGTATTTTTTATCAAACTGTAGGGTGTTATTTTTGAACTTTGCCACGCGCCTACTTGTCTATCCTGCGGCTGATCTCTACCCTCTAATTGAAGTTTTTGTAAAGCATTAAGTAACGCAGCATGAGATGTGCTACCTTGATTTACTTTTTTTAACTTTTCTTCAATCCCAAGGAGGAAATTCAATATTTTTGCTAGCCGAGCCACTTGTTTATCAGTACTTTTTTGATAAGTATAGAGTGCTTGGTCTATATTTTCATCCAAATCAAATCGAGGATCAGCAACTACCTCTATAGTGGTGCTTTTTGTTTCTCCTTTAAAAGTTAATACGGCGGTATAATTTCCAGGTAAAACAGGAATACCCCGACTTTCCTCTGAAATCCAAGATCCTGGAAGCTGGGCACTTTTCTCATCTAATTTCCAGATAAAATAATTAAGTCCATGCTTTAACTCTGTTTGAATACCCGTATTGATAACTTCATTTTTTTCATTTTTGATTTCAATACGAACAGTAGCTGACCTATGGGGTTGTTTATTGAGGAAAAAAGGTATTTTTACTTTTTGAAAAACACGATTTTCCCCTTCAAATGTGGTATTAAATCCAGTCCATATATTTCCTGGTGGGGCAATAAAAAGTCCTTTTACCTGAACGACCTTATTTATTTTTGGTGCAATTAGTTCATCTTTTTTATTTGTCGAAACAAGTGCACGCAGGCTTAATAAGTCATCTAGAATCCAAATGGCCCTCCCAAAAGTACCTGCTACCAGCGCTGACTCTTTTTCTTGAATTACCAAATCTCGTGTAGAAACAGAAGGGAATCCATTTCTAAATTGCGTCCAATTTTGGCCTCTATCAATGCTAATCCATAATCCATTTTCAGTACCTAAAAAAAGCAGCTTTGGTTCTACAGGATCTTGAATAAAAGAAAGGGTATAGCCTTTTACCTGTGTTGAATCCACCATTGAGCTCCAAGTTTTCCCATAATCAGTCGTTCTAAATAAATAGGGTTTATAATCCCCTTTGCGGTAATTATTAGCAATCACCCATGCTGTTCCTTCCTGATAGCTAGATGCTTTTATTCGAGCAATCCATGCTTCTTTTGGAAGTCCTTTAACCTGAGAAGTAAGATTGGTCCAATTTGCTCCTCCATTTGTGGTCAATTGAATTTGTCCATCATCTGTACCTACCCAAAGGATCTTTTGATTCAATGGGCTTGGAGAAATTGAGAGAATACTGGTATAGTTTTCTGCACCAGAAATATCAAGTGTCAAGCCGCCATAGTCCCTTCTTTGATAGGTTGGATTATTTGTTGTTAAGTCAGGAGAAATGATTTCCCAATGCCTTCCTTTATCTTTAGATTTATGAACAAATTGAGAGCCGTAGTATACGCCATTATGGTAAAAAGGATCTTTAGCAAACCCAGCATTCCAATTAAATCGTAATGGGGTTTTTCCATCAGGAGATTGTGGAGCAATACTCTGGTAATACCCACTTACTTTATCATAGCGGTATAAATCACCATTTTGTGAGGTACCATAGCCAAAACGAGAATTTTCTTTATCAGGCGCAATATAAAAGCCGTCCCCTCCAACGAGATATTGCCAGTATAGTGTTCTTATGCCGCCCCTTTTCCAGGTATAGGCAGGTCCTGACCAGTTACCATTATCTTGCATGCCACCATAGACATTAAATGGGGTATCCTCATCTGCATTAATTTGATAAAATTGAGCTAAGGGAAGGGTTTCAGGGAAATACCAACTTTTACCATGATCTCTCGTAATACCAAGCCCCCCATCACCCCCGATTATAAAGTGCTCTGGGTCATTCGGGTTAATCCATATTGCATGAAAATCGGCATGAATTCCCTTTGTTTCATCTGCTGGAATCATGGGTTTAGAATCAAAAGTTTTCCCTCCATCATAGCTAACAAAAAGGGGCTGATAAATATTGTATAATCGATCAGGATCTTTTGTATCTACAGCTAAATCTTGAAAATAAAAAGGACGATTATTTGTAAATTTTGGATTGTCATTGACTACATCCCAATTCTCCCCCCCGTCATCACTGCGGTATAGGAGATTTTTTTTCGCTTCAACTTTGGCATAAATTCTATTGGGATCACTAGGGGCGATGGCGATCCCAATTCTGCCAAGTGGATCTTTTGAAAAACCATTTTCAGCTGCTATTTTCCCCCAGCTTTCACCTCCATCCTCAGACACAAATAAGCCTGAGCCGCTTCCGCCAGAGACAAAAGAATAGGGTGTTCTTTTGTGATCGTAAAGCGCAGCAAATAATTTATTAGAGTCAGAAGGATCCATTACTAAATCTGCTACTCCTGATGTAGGAGTGGTAAATAAAATTTTTTTCCAAGTGAGGCCTCCATCTGTTGTTTTGTATAAGCCACGGTTTGGACCAGCAGTAAAGGGGTCTCCCATAGCCCCAACATAAATTGTATTACCGTCTTTGGGATCGATAAGAATGCGGTGTATCGTCTTAGTTTTTTCAAGCCCCATAAATTCCCAGTTTTTACCCCCGTCTATTGATTTAAAGAGTCCCATGCCCAAATTCATGGAGTTTCTTGGATTGCCCTCACCTGTACCAACCCAAATCACATTTTGATTGGTCTGTTGTATTGCTATTGCACCAATATTTTGGGTTGGTTGCTCATCAAAAACAGGATACCAAGCACTCCCACCGTTTTCAGATTTCCAAACACCTCCTGAGGCGGCACCTATAAAGATGATTTTTGGGTTAGACACAAAGGCATCAATAGCGGTAATACGACCACTCATATTAGCTGGTCCGATCGCTCTTATTTGTAAGTTTTCTAGCTTACTAAAATCTAATTCTTGCGCTTGAGAAAAGAGACCAATAAATAATAATAAATAAGATATTTTTTTCATTTTCAGTTAGTAAAATATACTGTTTATACAATGTAGTTAATTTTTAATACTTTTAATTTTACTCGAGTTAGAAATCTTTTTAATCGATTATGATTTATTTTATTCAAAAGCATTTGGGGAAGCTTCTTACTATTATCAGTTTAATTGTTGTTTTTTCATCTTCAAACCTCTTTGCTCAACACGATAATGCTTTCACACGTCCTGAGCTTGTAAAACTATTTAATGCATGGAGAAGCTTTGAAGTTCCTCCACTACTAAATGGAGTCCCTGATTATTCTCAGGCCACTTTTAAAAAAAGAGAATCCAGATATCAGGCTTTAAGAGCACAGCTTGAAAAAATGCCTAAAGAGGAATGGTCTGTTAGTGAACAAGTGGATTGGCATTTAATTTGGGCTGAAATGAATGGATATTTGTTTCATTCTAAAATCTTAAAACCTTCTGAGCGAGATCCCGCCTTTTATAAAATAGTATGGTCTTCTAAGAGTGATGTGCCTGCACATGAGGGACCCACGCATCATGCAATTATTGAATTATGGAAGTACCAATTCCCTCTGGATTCACCCAGCCTCAATTCATTAAGTACCTCATTAATTCAGATACCAGAAATTTATATACAAGCTAAAATAAATCTAACAGGAAATGCGAGAGAATTGTGGATTGCAGGTATTCGTGACATACAAAATCAATCGATTCTTTTGGGAACACTACTGGAAAAGCCCAAAGTGTCAGAAAACACCAAACTTGTTGACCTAATTGATAGCGCCATAAAAGCGACAGATGAATTTGCGTATTGGTTGGAAAAGCAAGTGCCGAAAAAAACAGGTCCTTCTGGTATAGGGAGAGAAAACTACAGCTGGTACCAGCAAAATGTTCATCTTGTACCTTTGACTTGGGAAGATGAAGTTCAATTGCTCAAAAGAGAATTAGCTAGGGCTTGGAGTGCTCTGAAACTAGAAGAGCACCGCAATAGAAAATTACCTGAGTTACAAGCTGCTGAGAACCCAAAAGCTTATCAGGAGCTCGCTGAAAAAGCAGCGGCTGAATTAATTAATTTTTTAGAGACCAATCAAATTGTTACCGTTAAATCTTATTTTCAAAAAGCCTTAAAACCTCATTTAGGAGAATTTATTTCTACAGAAAAAAGAAATTTTTTCTGGATTACTGCGCATTTAGACCCTAAACCTCTTTTTTCTCATTTCTATCACTGGTTTGAACTTGAAAGAATGATTGAAGAACCACATCCGAACCCCCTGAGAACAGGTGCGCTACTCTATAATATCTTTGATTCAAGAAGTGAGGGTCTTGCCACTGCTGCAGAAGAGATTTTTATGCATGCCGGTTTGTATAAAAAAAATCCTAGAGCCAGAGAAATCGTTTATATTTTGATTGCACAAAGAGCAGCTAGGGGTCTCGGATCTTTATACGCTCACGCAAACTTGATGACCATGGAAGATGCTGGAAAAATTCACGCTGAATACACACCTAGAGGGTGGATGAAAACAGAAAAAGAATTGCTTCTTTTTGAACAGCATCTTTATTTGAGACAGCCTGGCTATGGTACAAGTTATATTACGGGAAAGTATTTAATAGAGTCTTTAATGATGGAAGCCGCCAGGGCTAAAGGAGATGATTTTAGTATTCAATGGTTTTTTGATTCATTAAATGAAAGAGGAAACATACCTGTTTCTCTTGTCAATTGGGAGCTAACAGGAGACTATTCACAACTTGAAAAGATAAAAAAGTCAGCAGGTTTGTTTTGAAAAGTAATTTTTTTAGATTCTCTATTTTTAAATTAATCAGGGATATTTTTTGTAATAAACACCATCAATTTGCCTTAGTTTTTTCGATATAACTTATGATCTGTTCCTGGAGTAGGGGAAGTGTAAGCGTTCCTTTTTCGAGTATTTTTTCGTGGAATTCACGAATGTCAAATTGACTACCCAATTCTTTTTCTGCCAAACTCCTCAATTCACGAATTTTAAGTTCTCCAATTTTATAGGCAAGTGCTTGCCCAGGCCACGAAATGTATCGATCTATTTCAGTATTGATTTCGTGAATAGAGAGGGCAGTATTTTCTGCCATAAAATCAACTGCTCTTTGTCTTGACCAGCCGAATACATGCATACCTGTATCAACAACCAATCTGCAAGCTCTCCACATCTCATAAGTCAACTTACCAAAATGCTCATAAGGAGTGGTATATATCCCCATTTCATTAGCCAGAAATTCTGTATAGAGTCCCCAGCCTTCACCATAGGCTGAGAGGTATAGATTTCTTCTAAACTGAGGAATGGTTTTAGGGAGTTCTTGATTTAAAGCACCCTGCAAGTGATGTCCAGGAACAGCCTCATGAGCAGTTAGCGAGGGTATGGCATATAAAGGTCTGCTAGGAAGGTTATAGGTGTTCACCCAATAATATCCTGGCTCGGTACTTTCTGGAGAAGTACCGACATAGCGACCACTTGTATATTTAGGCGCAATTGCATCTGGAACAGGAGCAACCCCGTAAGGCTTACGAGGAAGTGTTTTAAAGAAGCGGGGGAGTTGTTCGTCAAGTTTTTTTGCAATATTACGAGCGTGCTTGAGAAGCTCTTCAGGAGTTTTGGCATAAAACTGAGGGTCGGTTCTTAGAAAAGCGATAAACTCTTGGATGCTTCCTTTAAATTCAATTTCTTTAAGTATAGCATCCATTTGTTTTTTAATTCGCGAGACTTCATCAAGCCCTTTTTTGTGAATCTCCTCTGGACTGAGATTAAGGGTAGTGTAAAAATCAATTCTGCTTTGATAGTATGCTTTTCCTTCTGGTGTTTCAGAAATCCCTATTGCTTTTCTTGTATTGGGGTAATACTCTTTCTCAAATAAGGCTTTAACCGATTCAAAACTGGGGATAAGCTGATCTAAAACTACTTGTTTAGCTGCCTTTTGCAGCGAATCTTTTTCTTCTTGGCTAAGTGGATTGGGCAGGCTCAGAAAAGGACTGTAATAAAAATTTTCCTCTGCTGTAGGGGTTATGTGCTGATTATAAGTTGTTTCATAGCCTTTAAATATGACTAAAGGCTGTCCAATGCCTGCCTCTAGACCCTTTCTGATGAGTTCAGACTGTTGTTCTATGTAGATTGGAATTGCTTTTAATTTATTTAGATATTCTAGAGCTGCTTTTTTACTGGTTAGCGGTCTGACTTGATAGGTCAAACTAGAATGAAAGCCAGCATCTGATAATATGAGATTCCAATGTGTTTTAAATTTGAATTTAGTTACGATCTCATACAGAACAAATTCTAGCAACTCGTAAGATATTTTATTATCTGTTCCGAAGCCGCTTGGGTTTATTTTTATTAATTCATTAAGTAACGAATCAGAAAAAGACGCACGCCTTTCAAATTCAGTTTCGCTATAATTCCCTAAGGGAAAGTCAGGATCTTTGTCGTTTTGAAAATTTTGATAAGCTTCAATTAACTTCGCAAGTTCTTGTTCTGGCGTTTCGTTGTTACAGCCAATTGAAAGGGCTAATAATATACCTAAAAGTATTTTTTTCATATCAAAGGTTTTGGTCATAAAATTAAATACGAGATCACATTTTTAGATTTAATAATGCAATCCAAAAACAAGATACAACTTAGTGAACTCCTGAGAAATTATTTTCTATTGACTCTAAACAACTTAAGTTTGATGTCATCCAAGCCTTCATCGTCAAAAGGATATTCCATTTGATCCTGAATATTATATAGAGAAATCAAAATAAATTCACTTAAAATGACAATAAAAAAGGTAAGCCAACTCGGATTATCTATTCCGATTTTATTGATGATGGTAGGGGTGTAAATAACTGGAAAAATATAGATAAAAATTAGACAGTAGGCTTTTAAGCTGATGGGGGTTCTGTGAGAATGAATACCAATCAAATTATCTGCACTATCTAATACGTCCTTTAGAAAACGAAATATTTTCTCCCTTGCCCCGCCAGTAATAGTTTCACTTTTTACTTTAATAAAGTCAAGGAACTCATTGTAACTCTTGTCAAATTCAACTGGACTTTCATCTTTAGTTGTTAAATGACTGTACAAGGCAAGATCTAGAGCATGGATTTTTTCTTGTCCTTCGAGTTTATCAGCATCACTGATTTTTGATGAAAAATGGATTATATTTTCAATTGTTTTAAGGCCTGCTCTAAAGAGGCTTAGATGTTCTAGAGCTTTTTCTCTTCTTCTGAACGCTCCGCGAATTGTAAATACCAAAGGAAATATAATTGCGATACTCATCAATGTTAGATCGATATTGTAAACCACTTCAAATTGATAGGCTGCCAAGGGGACTACTAGTGATAAAATCATTGTGATTAGGGTTCTGTAGTTGATAATACTTAGATATCTAGACATAAAAAAACTATCATTATATTTGAGTGAATTTATTAACTATAATATGAATAAGCAAGCAATATGTTCAATCATTTTGTTTACCACAGGAGTACTTTCTGGGCAAAATGAGTTAAAATCAGACCAGTTATACATGGATCAAACCCCTCTTGAAATCAAATTAGGGTACTCTAATAAAGACTTGAATATAAATACAAATGATTCAACTTTTATCATTACTTCAATGGCCTACCTCAGTGGGGGTAAATGGGCAGAAATAGAGGTAAATCTAAGAGCTAGAGGGAATTTCCGACGAAATAAATGTTATTTCCCTCCTGTAAAAATGAAGATTAAAAAGAAGCAATACGAGGGAACACTTTTTGACGGCAACAAGACCATGAAATTAGTGTTGCCATGTAAAATTGAAAGTGAAAAAAATGATAATGTTCTACAAGAGTTTATTGCATATAAAATATATGAACGTATATCACCTTTTCATTTTAAAACTCGAAGAGTTAATATTGAGTTTACAGAGACCAAAGGGAAAAAAACCAAAGAGTTTCAATTGCAAGGATTTTTAATTGAGGATGACAAACGTGTTGCCAAACGCCATGAGGGTAAGGTGATGGAACGATTTATTCACCCAATGGCTATGCAACATCTCACCTCAGTTCAAAATGCTTTTTTCCAATTTTTACTAGGAAATACTGACTTTTCAGTTGCCTACCAACATAATGGAAAATTATTATATGTAGATAAAGAAATCATCCCTTTGCCTTATGATTTTGACATGACAGGTTGGGTAAATCCCAGCTATGCAACAGTCAATACCTCATTAGGGATTAACTCTGTTCAAGACCGAAAGTATAGAGGATTCAAAAGAGAGCAACAGTATTTTGACCAAGTAAGAGCCGATTTTTTGGCTAAAAAATCTGAATTGATGGACATGGTTGCATCTTTTGAGAGTGATTTTTCTGATCTAAAAGAATACCAAAATATGTTCGAATTTATGGGTTCTTTTTATGAAGTACTTGAAGATGATGAAAAATTCGAAAAAGTAATTGTAGCTGAGGCTCGAACTAAATAGTTTAATTTCCTCCTTTTACGGTACTGTGCATTTTATCGAAAATTGCGGTGTTCTCATAAATACCTGAAAATTGTTTTGAACTCGGTCCAAAACTAAATACAGGAACCATAGCTGCAGAATGTCCCCTGGTCGTGAATTTTGCCCTGATCTTTCCTTTTTCAAAATTCCCACCACTGATTGCCATACCCCCTGTTTCGTGGTCAGCGGTTACTATAACTAAAGTGTTGCCATCTGCCTTTGCAAATTCCAAAGCATTGCGGATAGCACTGTCAAATTCTTTAAATTCGGAAATGACATAGCTAGTGTTATTATCATGACCTCCCCAGTCAATTTGTGAACCTTCTACCATCATAAAGAAAGGTTTGCCAAGGGCACTAATCTTTTCTAAACTGATTTTAGTTAAACTTGCTAATGAAGGCTCTCTACCTTCTAAGAGTGATGGAGGTTCCTCATCGTAAGTTAAAAAACCTATTTTATTAGAGGTGCTTTTTTTAAAAGTTTCTACATCATTAACAAATTCATAAGCACTCATCTCATTTTTTAAATTTTTTCCATCTTCTCTATTTTCAAAAAACTTTCTTCCTCCACCTACAAAAAGATCAACATTATGTTGACTCAATTGGAGTGCAATTTCTTCATACATGCTCCTTGAAGGGACTTTTGCATAAAAAGAGGCAGGTGTTGCATGCAGGATACTCGATGTAGCCAATAGCGCAGAAGAGTACCCCAGTTCATGACAAATTTCTAAGATACTTTGATGTGAAACATTTTTTGAGTCAATTCCGATCACACCATTATAGGTTTTTACACCTGTAGCCATAGCGGTTCCGCTAGCAGCAGAATCAGTGATTAATTTCCCTGTCGCATAAGTTTTAGAAAGACCTACATAGGTAAATTCTTCTAAAACTGTCTTATTGTTGTTGGCGTACATTCCAGCACTTATTTGGGTAAGTCCCATACCGTCACCAATCATTAAAATAATATTGGTGGATTTGTCCTGAGCTTGAAGGGTAAGGCTAAAGGTTAATAAGAAATAGAAAATTAAATTTTTCATATTGTATTGACATAATTAGAACAAATATACAACTCCTTTATATTTGAATATCAGAATTCAATTCTAAATTCATCGTTTTTATCCCGAATACATTTGCCTACCTTTATTCCAGGTTAAAATAAGATGAAAATAAACGAAAAATATCCTGTAGATATCGTAATAGCATGGGTCAATGGTGACGATCCAGCACTAAAAAAGAAGCGATTGAGTTATCTTAATCCAGCTGAAACTACTAGCCATCCTGGGGCAGCTCAAACCCGCTTTCACTCTTTAAAAGAGGTGGAGTATTGCGTGCTTTCAATTTTAAAATTTTCTCCATTTGTGCGTAAAATTTTTATTGTAACTGATCAACAAGATCCAAAGATTGACCATGCCGTAAAACGTCATTTTCCAGAGCGACTAAAAGATATCCGATTGGTAGATCACACCGAAATATTTGAAGGCTATGAAGAGTATCTCCCTACATTTAATAGTATCTGTATCAGTAATATGCTTTGGCGAATTAAAGGTTTGTCAGATCAGTTTGTTTATTTTAATGATGACATTTTTTTATTGCGATCTGTATCCCCAACCGATTGGTTTGTCGAGCACAAACCAGTACTTAGGGGGAAGTGGAGGTTTCCTCCTTACGAACGTTTGCTTTGGGATAGTTTAAAAGATAGGGTTCAACGGTTATTTTCAACTAAGGCTAAGAGTGAACGATCTTCCTCATTTCAAGTAAATCAGTGGAATGCAGCTAAACAGCTTGGATTTCTCTTCCGTTATTTTAGATCAGGACATGCCCCCTTGTCAATGCGAAAAAAAACACTTGAAAATTACTTTAACACCTACCCTCAACGCTTGAAAAAAAATATTGCTTTTCGATTTCGAAACTACTATCAGTTCAATACTGTTGCACTGGCCAATCACCTTGAAATTCAATCAGGGAATAAAAATCACAAAGCATCCCAAGCGATTTATTTACAGCCACATAACAGGGGGGAAGAATATGTTAACCGTAAATTTAATCGTGCAATAAGTGAGGATAACTTGCTATTTATCTGTGTTCAAAGTTTGGATTTAGCCAATCTAGAAGATCAAGAAAGAGTCATACAAAATATGAAGTCAATACTCGAAATTGAATAAGAATGACCAAAGGAAAGTCTATAGCAGTAGTGTCCATGGTTCGAAATGACAGACTTTTTGCTGATAAATGGATCACATATTACGGAAGCCAGTTTGGTTATGATAACTTATACCTTTTTGTTGATGGAATGGATCAAAAACTGCCTTCACTTTCTAAAAAAATAAATTGCTATCAGATCCCTCATGTTGAATATAAACGTGCCACAGGGGACCGAAAAAGAGCCCAGTACATTTCAAACTTTGCACAAGAGTTATTCCAGAATTACCAACTTGTTTTGGCAATGGATATAGATGAATTCCTGGTTTTGGATCCAAATCAACAATGTTCGCTTACAACTTATTTATCTAAGGAGTATAAGAGTAGCTCACTCTCAGCCCTTGGGTTAGACGTTGGACAGCACCCAACTTTAGAAAAGCCTATTGACTTGAAAAAGCCCTTCCTTACACAAAGAGAATATGCTCAAGTTTCAGATCGTTATACCAAACCCATAGTGGCTTTAAAACCTCTAAACTGGGGCTCTGGTTTTCACCGAGTAAAAGGAAAAAATTACACTATAGATTCAAATTTATTTCTATTTCATTTTGGACTAGTGGATCACGATCATGCCAAAAAGAATATTCAAAACAATCAGTTACTTTATTCAGGTTGGAAAGGACATTTCGACCGACGGTTCCAATTATTTTCGGATTTAGAAACACAACTGCCACATGAAGGAGACTCATTTTTTAAAAAAGCAAGAGCATTGCTTAGCAGGAAAAGAAAATGGTTTGCATGGAACAAACCCTCTCCACTAAAAGGGAATACTGTGGTACGACTGCCTGATCGTTTTAAAACATTGGTCTAGTGAGGAAATTCAGTCTTTTTTTTAACTAATTTGCGGTAAATTTTTAGCGATGAAAAAAATCCAAATGGTGGATTTAAAAAGTCAGTATAACTTTATTAAAGAGGAAGTGGCTGATGCTATGGCTGAAGTACTGGATAATACATCTTTTATAAATGGACCCGTGGTACAAGCTTTTCAGTCTGATATGGAAGCTTATTTGGGCATTAAACACGTAATTCCTTGCGCAAACGGAACGGACGCCCTTCAAATCGCTTTAATGGCACTTCAATTAGTTCCTGGTGATGAGATAATTACTGCAGACTTTACCTTTGCTGCTACAGTGGAAGTCATCTCGCTATTGAAGTTAAAGCCAGTTCTCGTTGATGTGGACGCCAAGACCTTTAACATAGATCCAAAAGCTATTGAAAAGGCCATTACCCCCAAAACAAAAGCCATTATTCCAGTTCATCTTTTTGGGCAATGTGCTGATATGGACTCCATATTAGAAATTGCAAAAAAATACAATTTAGCTGTAGTTGAAGACAATGCTCAGGGCATTGGAGCAACCCACACTTTTAGTGATGGAACTAAGGCTAAAACGGGAACTTTAGGTCACGTCTCAGCAACTTCATTTTTCCCTTCGAAAAACCTTGGTGCTTACGGAGATGGTGGCGCTATTTTTACCAATGACGACAAGTTGGCTGATTTCATACGAGGAATTGTAAATCACGGTATGTACACCCTTTACTTTCACGATGTTGTGGGAGTAAACTCAAGATTAGATGCTCTGCAGGCAGCTGTTTTAAAAGTTAAATTACAGTATTTGGACTTTTACAATGAGCGTAGAAAAGAAGCCTCCATCAGATACACTAATTATTTTAAAAATCACGACCATCTAATCACCCCTTTCAGATCTAAAGAATGCGATTCTCACGTCTTTCATCAATATACCTTGAGGGTGCTTAAGTCTGACCGAGATGCTTTAGTAGCATATTTAAACAAGCACCAGATCCCTTGTGGAGTCTATTACCCAGTTCCTTTACACGCTCAAAAAGCATATGCAGACACCAGTGTTGATCCTGCTAATTTTCCCGTAACTAACCAATTGGTCAAAGAGGTTATTTCTTTACCAATGCATTCCGAATTGACTACCGATCAAATTGAGTACATTGCTACCACTCTTCTTGATTTTTTTAATTAAAACTTTTTATATGAAAACGATTTCCACTTTATGCTTTTTTTTAATCTCCAGCCTAATCATCGCACAGACGATTTACCTCCACTGTGGGGAAGTTTTTGATGCTAAAAAAGGAAAATTTGTAGGACCTCATACTATTGTGGTAGAAGGAGATCGTATTAAATCCGTTGAAAAAGGGTATCAGCAACCTGAAAACGTTAATACTAATGTTATCGATCTAAAATCCAAGACGGTTTATCCAGGGTTTATTGACATGCATGTTCATATAGAAGGCGAATACAGTCCAGATCAGTATTTAAAAGTTTTTCAGCAAAATCCAGAAGATACTGCTTTTGAAGCGGCAGAAATAGCCAATCGCACCCTGATGGCTGGATTTACAACTGTTCGTGATATGGGAGGTACTGGGGTAAATATTGCCCTTCGCAACGCAGTCAATAAAGGACTAATTCCAGGACCAAGAATTTTTACAGCTGGTAAGGCCATCGGAACAACAGGTGGTCACGCAGATCCTACCAACGGTTTTAAAAATACCTTTGAAGGTGATCCAGGACCGAAAGAGGGTGTTATAAATTCTGTGGGAGATGCTAGAAAAGCAATAAGACAACGCTATAAAAATGGAGCAGACTGGATTAAAATTACTGCCACTGGAGGAGTGCTAAGTGTAGCGAAAAGCGGACAAAATCCTCAGTTTACTGACAAAGAAATTGCAGCTATTACCCAAACAGCAAAGGATTATGGTTTTAAGGTCGCAGCACATGCCCATGGGGATGAGGGAATGTATCGCGCAGTGGCTAATGGTGTAAAGACTATTGAACACGGCACCCTGATTGAAGAACGAACCATGGAATTGATGAAAGCAAAAGACGCCTATTTAGTTGCAACCATTTCTGCAGGAAAATTTGTAGCTAAACAAGCAAAAATTCCAGGTTCTTATCCTGCTATTATAGTTCCTAAAGCAATTGAAATCGGAGCACAGATTCAGAATACATTTAAAAAGGCTTATGAATTTGGAGTACCACTTGCTTTTGGAACAGATGCTGGAGTTTATCCTCACGGAGACAATGCCAAGGAATTTGTTTATATGAATGAGGTGGGTATGCCTATCAGCGAGGCACTGCACCTAGCAACTTATGTTAATGCTGATCTATTGGATAAAGCCGACGAGTTAGGACAATTAAAATCAGGTTATTTTGCAGATATTATCGCTACAGATGAGAATCCAGAGGATGAAATTTCCACACTTACAAATGTGAGCTTTGTTATGAAAAACGGTACTGTATACAAAAAATAAGGTTTTAGCTTCCTGATGTCGTTTCTATATTGCGATCTATTTTTTTGATCAACCCTTGAAGTACCTTTCCAGGGCCAACTTCAGTAAAATGCAAGGCTCCGTCAGTAATCATCTGCTGAACACTCTGAGTCCAGCGAACCGGAGCAGTAAGTTGTGCTACTAAATTTAACTTAATTTTATCAGCCTCTAAAGTTCCTTTTGCAGTGACATTCTGATATACAGCACAGCTAGGGGTATTGAACGTGGTATTTTCAATTGCTTTTGCCAAACGGGCTTTGGCTGGCTCCATCAAAGGAGAGTGAAAAGCTCCTCCCACAGGCAGTAATAGGGCACGTCGGGCACCTGCTTCTTTAAAAGCTTCACAAGC
>CAZOWC010000012.1:13328-15817 GCA_964583375.1 uncultured Flavobacteriaceae bacterium | reverse complement strand
TGAGTCCCAGTCAAAAACATATAGCGGGAAGGTGCACAAACAGGTGCTCCAGTATAATGCTGTGTGAATCGCATTCCTTCAGCAGCCAAACGGTCTAAGTTGGGGGTTTTTATTTTTTCTTGACCGTAAGCACCCAATTCACCATAGCCTAAATCGTCAGCTAGGATATAAATTATATTTGGAGATTGCTTTGGGCTTTGCTCAGTAGGTTGACAACCTAAAAGAAGTAAACCAAAAAGAAGAGTTAGAATGGAATATCTCATATTATATTTTTATAAAAATTTGTTTTTTGTACAACCAATAGCATAGATACCACAATCCGAACAGCACTACAAAACCTGAAATCAAGTCAGCTGCCCAAGGTGAAAATCCACCGATTACAGAATTTGAAAAAGGCCGGATAATTTTTAAGAAAAGTCCTCCACCTCCAATGGATGCAAAGAGGTAAATAAAGAGGGGGTTGACCCCTACTACTCTAAAAACAAAAGTCTTTTTAATGAGTTGCTTAACATCTATAAGCCAATAACAGAGTGCTAAAGCGAGAAAGGTCCATCCTCCAGAAAGCAACACAAATGAAGTGCTAGAAATTCGCTTGATTAAAGGAGTAAAAAAGGTTGTGATGTACCCCAAAATCAAAGCAACTAGTCCAGCAATTAGCAAACGTTTTAATTTTTCTGACTGCTGAGTGGTATCCATCAGCCATTTTCCAGCTACAACTCCCCAAAGGGTGTGAGCAGCCGTAGGCAATGCATTAAATGCCGCCCAATGACCACCATATTCATAGCCTGAAATAAAAATATTAAACCAAGCTCCAAAGTTCTCTCCAGCGACAAAAGCTTGATCAAAACCGACTACTGGGAAGAAGCGGTACAATAAATCAGAAATCAATATGCACAGAAAGCCCATAGCAATTTGTAAAGTAGAAGATTGTTTAAGCAATAGAAATGAAATCAAATAGGTAAAGGATAATTGAGCCAGTACATTATCAAATTGGAAAACAATTTTTTCTGGTCCAATACAATAGAGTCCCCATCCAAAAAGGAGCAGCAAAAATGCTCTGCGAAAGGCGTGATTTCGAATTGCCTTTTCAGAAGCTCCCCTTTTCTTTCTGTTTGCATAAGAGAGTGGGATTGAAACCCCTACTATAAACATAAAAAAGGGCTGTACGAGATCCCAAAAATGCAACCCTTCCCACTTGGCATGGTGAAAAAGAAAATCCATTGCTGCAGAGAGCTGTGCATTACCAGATTCCATGAAGACCTCAAAAAGGTGAGCAAATTCAGCGATGAGCAAAAACATGACCAAGCCTCTAAAAAAGTCCAAAGAGACTAAGCGGTTCTTCAATTTACTAACCTCATTCATCTTAATTCAATTTTAATTACAGTATCTATATCTTCCTTAGAAAGAGTTGAAACATCAATTGCTAAACCAAAACTATCATTTCTAAAAGGCAATTTCTTATTTGTTTTCATATCGTAAATACCTCTAATTCTTACGGGTACTTCATCAGCATGAATTACGTCAATTTCAGGATTGAGAAGGTGTACAAAGACCGTTTTTCCTTTTTGAGTTGAAACAAAATCTTCATTAGGAGGAATGGGGCCTCTTCTTGTAGCGTAAATGGTTTCTCCGTATTCCTTAAGCCAATCACCCATGGCTTTTAAAGAAGTTTGATGTTTAGGCTGGATTTTTCCGTTGGGCATGGGACCCACATTTAAAAGTAGATTACTTCCATAACCAGCTGCTTTGATTAAATAATGGATGAGTTCTTTTTCTGTTTTATGCTTGCGATCTTGAAGATTGAAACCCCAAGAACCGTTGATGGTTTCGCAAACTTCGAGGGGAACCGTTCCAATTTGATCAGCAGGTGTTCCCCATCCAGTAGTATTGTTTCCGGGTAGGTCTTTTTCAAACATTTGAAAATCTTCACCTTCAATGACCCCTATATGATGGTTGTTTCCGATAAGCGCCTGAGACTGCATCTGGTGTATCATGCCATAAATCTCATCGTAATGCCAGTTAACCTTAACAGCTCCAAATTTTTTACCATCCCAGTCCTTTTGATCCCAATGTCCATCAAACCAGATTCCTCCAATTTCTCCGTAATTGGTTAAAAGTTCTTTGAGTTGTGCTTTCATAAAAGCGATATAGTCTTCCCATTCGCCTTCACCTCGTCCTGCAATCCCTGTACCTGTTCTACCTCTAGGAAAATAATCGTCTCTATTCCAATCTAATAAAGAGTAATAAAAAAATAATTTTATCCCCTGCTTGCGACATTCTTCGGCAAGCATTTTCAATACATCTTTACCGTAAGGAGTACTGTCAACGATATCGTAATCGGTAGCTTTTGAATCAAACATCGAAAAGCCATCGTGATGCCTACTTGTAATGGTAATATATTTCATTCCTGCATCTTTAACCATGGCGACCAATTCTACTGGATCAAAGTCAATAGGGTTAAAAAATTGAGGAAGTTTTTCATACTCTTC
>CAZOWC010000012.1:0-13318 GCA_964583375.1 uncultured Flavobacteriaceae bacterium | reverse complement strand
TTTCATCACCCATTCACCATCTCCTAGTATGCTATAAACTCCCCAGTGAACAAAGAGTCCAAAACGGGCATCTTGAAACCAAGTTCTAGCCTCTAGATTTTCTGGACTGGGCTCATAGGTTTGAGCATTAAGATTGAGAATTAAAAAGAGAAAGAAACAGCATCCAATAAGCTGCTTAAAATTCAATGGCTTCATGTTTTCGTTGTTTAGTTTCTTAAATGTAAGAATTTTAATTTTTTTGAAACTAGACCAATTCTAACTCTTATTTTATAAAATCCCTTTTTCATTGTAACTTTTATGCACAATCAGCTAATATGTCTATTCGGATTCATTTATTTTACTGCCTTTTGGGGATGATTTACTTAAATTGTTCTGAGTCACTAGATCCGTTGGAAATTCAATTATTCAAAAATGGTAAAGGGAAATACGCCTGCTATCGTATTCCAGCCATCATCAAAACTCAAAAAGGTACCTTAATGGCATTTGCTGAGGGTAGAAAAACGGGGTGTAGTGACTTTGGAAATGTCGATATTTTATTGAGAATGAGTTATAACGACGGACTGCATTGGACCGAAATGGAAGTCGTCGCTGAATTCGGTGAACTTCAAGCTGGTAATCCAGCTCCAGTAGAGGACCTTTTTGACCCTCGTTTTCCTGAGGGAAGAGTGTTTTTGTTTTATAACACTGGTGATGTTTCAGAACACGATATGCGACTTGGAAAGGGTATCAGAGAGGTTCATTTTATCACCAGTACCGATCAGGGAAAAAATTGGTCTAAACCAACCAATATTACGAATCAAGTACATTTCAATTCAACCACAACTCAAGCGGAAAAAGATTGGCGTACCAACGCTACTACCCCAGGTCATGCGATCCAATTAACCAAGGCACCGTATGCAGGTCGAATATATGTTCCTGCTAATCATTCTCAGGGAGAACCTCAAGAGGGCTTTAACGAATATCGAGCTTATGGGTTTTATACAGACAACTTCGGCAAAGACTTTCAAACAAGTCCTGATCTCAATACTCCTTCTTCTAATGAAGCCATAGGGGTTGAACTGGCAGATGGAAGCTTAATGCTAAATATAAGAGAACAAAATGGTGCTCGTAAAGAGCGATTAATCGCGATTAGTACTTCTGGAGGAAAACAATGGGATACTGAATATTTTGATTCTGAACTAATCTCCCCAATTTGCCAATCAAGTGTACTTTTATTTAAAGGAAAACAAGATACAATCTTACTCTATTCAGGACCAAACAGCAAAACAAACAGAGAAAAAATGACTGTGAAAGGAAGTTTGGAAAGCGGAAAAAAATGGGATTTAGAAAAGGAAATTTATTCTGGAACCTCAGCTTATTCCGATTTGGTTCAGATCGATCAGAATACCATTGGACTTTTTTATGAAAGAGACAATAACGGCATCTATTTTAGACTTTTCCCTATATCAGAGCTTCAATCTACTCTTAAGTAAATTACTTTGAAAATTGAAGAGTTGCTTTATATTAATCCCATCTAAAATAAAGATGCATCATATCGTCTCCTTTACCTTAAAAATAATGGAAAATGCTTCTACAGATTCATTGCCTTCCATTTAATGGTATTGAAATTCTGGCAACGTAAAGTTCCTTATTATCGATATAAGCTCCCCAAAGATGAGTTGCTTTATTGATAATGATAGTCATCTCACCCTCTGAAGGAATTACATACATGTTATAAGTACCTGCTTGTGAAAGTTCCTACAACTTTCATAGGAATATAAATAGTCAATTCAGTGAACTCATTTGCTCCCATTCTCCAGATTTTTCCTTCTGGAACTAAAGACTCGATATCTCTAGCTTTTAGCTGAGTGCGAATGTACAAAAGCCTTAACCAATGGCATTTAACTCTATCTCCAGAATATTCGATTAAATCCAACTGACTTTTACCCAAGCCGTTAAATTCTTGAGCTTGACAGCTTTAAATGTATACGATAAATAAAAGTGTAAATGTGATTAAATATTATTTCATTTTGTGAAATTATTGAAAACCAATGTAAGCTTCACTTACGAAATAAATGAACTTATTTAAATTATTCAATCAAAAGAAGTGCTCTGACAAGATGATGATCTGAAAGCCAATAACCATTTTTTGTTTTAAGCCATAGATGATCGGCTTCTCTCAATTTAAAACCTTTCTGGAAGATATAGTCTATTCTTCTTTCTCCCGAAGTTTGGGTATCAAAACCGTTAAAAGTCCCGTAATTTGGTTCTGTAGAAGTAAGCTCTTTCTGGACATCTTCAAGGGAAGATTGCATTATTTTAATTGGCTCTTCATAGGGTTCTAGATTAAAGTCTCCAGTCACAACTACTGGTAGACTGGAAGTGTTTAACGCATTTATTTTTTCCAGAATCAAACGCGCGGCATTCGCTCTAGCTAGTACTCCAATATGATCAAAGTGAGTGTTGAACATCCAAAACTCATTACCGCTTTGACGATGAAGAAAACGAGCGTAAGAACATATTCGCTCTAAAGCAGCGTCCCAACCCACAGAAATTTGACTGGGTGTATCCGATAACCAAAAAGTGCCTGAATCTAAAGCCTCAAAAGCGTCTTTTCGATAGAGGATGGGGCTGTATTCTCCTTTGGTTTTTCCATCTTCTCTACCCACTCCTATATAGGAATATTCCTTCATTCCATTGGTCAGCTCTAACAATTGTATATGTAAAACTTCTTGTAAGCCTAAAAGATCAGGATTGATATTTGATAAGGTTTCTATCATATCTCCCTTTCTATTTTTCCAAAGATTAGGACCATCATTTGGACTTGCATACCGAATGTTGTATGACAAAACATCCAGTTCTTGCGCAAAATTTACGAAGGGGACAACCCAAAAAAAGAATACCGTTAAAACTAAACTTATAAATTTTTCGAAGCTTATCATTTGTAATGCTTTTAATTTGATTTGTAAATACAAGTTTTATTTTCGGGCTTTACAAAATACGATTTGTAGTTTAAAGCTATGGATTAAAACACAAACTTCTAAATCCTAGTTAAAACTTATATTATCAAGGTCTAGTATACTCTGAAGTAAAACATTAGCACCCTTAGCAATGGCTTCAGGAGTTGAAAATTCTTCTGGCGCATGACTAATTCCGTTAACACTGGGAACAAAAATCATTCCTGTAGGTGTAATCACTGCCATATCTTGGGCATCATGACCTGCACCACTTGGCATAGTTTTATAACTGTAATTGAGGTCAATTGCGTTTTGACGAATGATATCTTGAATTCTTATATCCGTCAGTGCAGGTTCAGCAGTGGCGTCAATAGGTTTGAATTCAAATATCGTTTGTGTTGCTTTACCAATTTCATGAGCACGTGCTTCAACCTTTTCAAAAAGTATTTTAATTTTAGCAGCGTCTAAATCTCGAATTTCCAAACTGGTAATGACTTTCCCCGGAATCACATTTGGAGCTCCTGGAAACGCAGCTATCCTTCCAACTGTCCCAACTTGTGCGCCATCAATTCCGGTAATTATTTCATTCACTGCCAGGATAAATTGTGCTGCAGCTATCATGGCATCTTTGCGATCGTTCATAGGTGTAGTGCCAGCGTGGTTTGTTAAACCTTTAATTTCCACGTCCCACCATTTTAAACCTACAATACCTTCTACTACTCCAATATCAAGATTGTTTTTATAAAGCACATTTCCCTGTTCTATGTGTAATTCCAAAAAAGCATGGATATCCTCTGGTCTCCTTTTTAATTGCATAACATTTTCCGGGTCTCCACCAATTCGAGTAATTCCTTCACCGTTTGTATATCCAGAAGCGGTCTGAACCGCAAGAGTCGCCTGATCAATTTTACCAGCTAAAGCACGAGAACCAAATATAGCTCCTTCCTCATTGGAAAAGATAATGAGCTCTAAGGGGTGTTTGGTTTGAATGTTGTTTTCGATTAAGGCTTCTAAAACCTCTATCCCTGCCATTACTCCAACATCTCCGTCGTAGTGACCTCCATTTGGTACTGCATCAATATGAGAACCAAATAAAATTGTACTTAGCGAGTTCTTTTTGCCTCCTCTTTTTGCTATTAAATTTCCAGCTGCATCTGTATAAACTTTAAGTCCTAAATCTTTGAGATAGCCGGTTAAATAGATTCTTGCTTGAATATCGTAATCACTAAAAGCCAATCGATCGTTACCACCTTTTTCATTCATTCCAAAGGTGGATAGTTTTTTTAATTGAGTTGTTAAACGGTTAGCATTAACTTGTAAAGATTTGGATTGTGATCGAACTATTGAAAAATTGAAAACTGTTCCAAAATAAACCAAGCTGAGGAGGAATGAGAAAAAACGCATGAATAGTTATTGATTGAACTAAAAATATAACTTATTTAAATGCCTGCTCTAACTTTTCCCCTAAATTTTTAAGCGATCATTATACATCTTTACTTTTTTGTAATTTTCTAAAAACAAAAAAATGAAACTAAAATTTATACCAGTCCTACTTTTTTTCTTCTATTTTATTTCAAATGCACAGCATGGTAAAGTATTGGATGATCTGAGTTTACCAAGTAAAATTTTAAAAGGAGAACGAAAATTTGCTGTATACCTTCCCCCAGATTACGACTCATCCAGGAGAAGTTATCCTGTTTTGTATTTACTTCACGGATATACTGATGACCACACGGGTTGGATTCAGTTTGGAGAAGTACTCCGCATTGCTGACAAAGCAATATTAAATGGCGAATCAACGGCAATGATAATTGTGATGCCAGATGCAGACACAGGTCAGGTTGGCTACACGAATGCCATTTCAGGTAAATGGAATTATGAAGACTTTTTCTTTGAAGAGTTTATACCCCATGTAGAGGATCGTTTTAGAATAAAAAAAAATAAGCGTTTCCGTGCCATCGCTGGACTTTCTATGGGAGGTGGTGGCTCCTTTATTTATGCCTTAAGAAGGCCTGATTTATTTTCCTCTGCAGCTGCGCTTAGTGCCTCACTTGGACCACAAAATTTAGAAGAAATGAAGGATTTTGCTTATCTAGGATATACGATTTCGAACTATAATCAGAAAGATTTTGAACACTATTCCAACAGAAATAATCCTTTGCAACTGGTTGAAAAAATGGAAACTAAAGATTTAAATTCAGTGCGTTGGTATATCGATTGTGGAGACGACGACTTTTTATATAAATCCAACAATTTGATGCATATTAAAATGAGAGAAAAAAGGGTTAAACATGAATTTAGAATAAGAGACGGTGGTCATAGTTGGAGCTATTGGAGGGCTTCACTACCCAAGGTACTGGAATTTATTTCTGATCACTTCCACCAGAAATAGTAAGTTTTTATACAATAGAAGCCTAACGAGTAAGATAAAGCCATCCCTCATCGTCGATTATACCGTCCGACTCTAAATCAATTCTAAAATAATAACTCCCTTCTGGAATCAAATTTGTATCAGTATCCCCTGGCCAAGTATTGAGATAATTACGCTTTTGGTAAATTAAAGCTCCTGAGCGAGTGTAAATATAAACCTGACTGTTAGTATAAGTTTCAATTTTGATAAGTTCCCAAGTATCATTAACACCATCATTATTATCAGACACAAACTGGCTTACCAATAAATCATCAAAACTGCCCAGATTGGGATCTATGGAATCCTCTATACCATCATTGTCATTATCCAAATCAAAACAATCCAAAATCCCATCGCCGTCTTTATCAGGACTTAGTGAGGTCTCATCTTTTGGATCCGATCCGCAAGCAATCTCGTCTTCATCAGTTTGTCCGTCATTATCATCATCTAGATCGCAAATATCACCAATACCGTCTAAATCAGTATCTAGTTGGTCTTGGTTTATTTCATTTATACAATTATCACATGAATCTCCAATTCCGTCCTCATCGGTATCTAATTGATCAGGATTTGGAACATCAGGGCAATTGTCATTAAAATTCTGACCATAACCAAGAGAATATGGAATTCCGTCACCATCAACGTCTAGGTTTGGATATTCATTGATATTTAATGGATCAGTTCCTTCTTTAATTTCAAGTTCATCACTAAAAGTATCATTATCATCATCTAAATCCAAACAATTGGGTATACCGTCAAAATCAGTATCTGTTGAAGTAGATAAATTATTGAGGGGGTCTGAATCACATTCTAGCTCTACCAAATCAGATTGGCCGTCGTTATCATCATCTAAATCAAAAAAGTCCAGTTCAAGATCGTTGTCTGTATCTAAGGGAAAACTGGAAATATCAAGAGGATCAGTTCCAACCTCTAATTCTAACAAATCACTAAAACCGTCGTTATCATCATCTTCATCGAGTATATTGATTAGTCCATCATTATCTGTATCCAAAGGAATACTTGAACTATCAAGTGGGTTGCTTCCTCCAATAACTTCAATAGTATCCAGAAAACCATCTCCATCATCATCTAAGTCTAAGTTATTTCCAACCCCATCTTTATCTGTATCAATCCATTCTGTTGGATCAATTGGAAATGCATCAATATCATCTCCTATTCCATCACCATCTGAATCAATTACTGAACTTCCATCACTACCAGAACTTGAGTCGGAAGAATTACAAACATTTAAATCATCTGTTATTGTAATTTTCACTGTAGTCGATGCTGTATTCCCAGATGAATCCGTGATTGAATAAATAACTTGTTGATTACCAATTATGTCACAGCTTAGAAATATCTTTTTGCTTCTTGAAAATTTTATTCTAGGAGATATTTTTCTATTATTTATTGAAATTTTTCCTGTTGTTTTAGAGGGCTGAATTGCTGTGGCAATACAATCAATAAATTCATCATTAGAATTCAAAAAATTATCAGGTATACTTATTCTAAGTGTAATTTCTCTTTCTGTTTCTACTTGTACGGCATCAAAATTACTCTGTTGAGAATCAAAATCTTGATAATCAGCAAAAAGTGAAATAATACTACCATATTGAAGTGATGGCAAAATTATATTTCCATTTTCTGTAATACGAAGTTCACCTAATGAAACTAGTTCACAAGTCAGTTCACTATTCTGTTTCTGTGTTTGTTCTTGTTGTTGAGGAACAGAAGTTTCTTGAGTAAGTATAGTATCTGAGTTTTCAGAAACAATATTGTAAGTTGCAATTGTACAATTATCTGTACTCCCATTATCTATAAGATCGAAAGGTATTTCAACTTCCCCATCACTATTTAAACTCAATACTAAATCATTTGCACGAATTATTGGTTTTTGGTTGTCAATTACTGTTACAGTTTGTGTTTTTGATGTTGAATTTCCAAAAGTATCTGTTACAGTGTAGGTAACTATATTAACCCCAATTGGAAACTGAATTGGAGCATTGTTTGAGGTATTGGATATTCCACAATCGTCGTTAGTTATGATTGAGCCTAAATCTACAGATGAGGCAAAACATGAATTAGAATCTGCATTAATAGTAACATTATCTTCTTGAAGAGTAATTGTTGGAGCTACATTATCTGCAAAAGTTATGTTTTGTGTTGCTGAAGTTATATTTCCTGAGGTATCACTTGCTGTCCATGTTACTATTGTAGTCCCTGTGAGAAAAGTATCAGGCGCATCATTTTTATATGTAAAAGAACAATTATCAGCAATTGTTGGAACGCCTAAAACAATTACACAGGTATTTGAGTTTATATCTGGTGGAGGCGTTAATGAAGGAGGTGTTTGATCTAATACTATAACTGTTTGGTAGGAAATACTTTCATTTCCAGCAAAATCAATCACACTCCATGTAACTGTTGTTGTTCCTAGAGGAAAGTTTGCTGGTGCATTATGGGTGGTTGAACTAACGCCACAATTATCACTAGTTGTAGGAAGTCCAAGATTAATTCCTGTTAAAGCTGCATTACATGACCCTGTATCTGTAGAAACCGAAACAGTAGCAGGTGCAATATTTATTGGAGCTAATGTATCAGAAACTGTAATTAGCTGTGTTGCTGAAACTGTATTACCATTTACATCTGTTACTTGCCAAATAACTGCGGTTGTACCTAAAGAGAACGTGTACGAAGCATTAGAAGTTATCCCCAAAGAATTTACAGGCAAGCCGACAGAACAATTATCAGTTGCAGAGGCAGTTCCAATCGAAATGGTACAATCTATTGAAAAAATATCTGGTGGTATATTTAAAATTGGATTTTCGTAATCCTCTACAGTGACGATTTGATTTAAAGAAGTTAAATTCCCTGCAATATCAATAATACTCCAGGTAACTGTTGTTGTTCCTAAAGGAAAATTAGCTGGTGCATTATGGGTAATTGAACTAACGCTACAATTATCATTAGTTGCAGGAAATCCTAGGCTAACTCCTGTTAAAGCAGCATTACATGACCCTGAATCAGCTCCTATAGTTAAATTTGTTGGAGCAACACCGGTTGGTGGTGTTATATCACTAGGAGTTACCTCAACTAATTGGGTAAGTCCTATTATATTACCGTCAGTCAAAGTAGTTGATATAGTGACTGAGTAAGTTACAGAGACATTACTAGTTGGATAAATTTTGGGGAAAGAAATTGTAGAGGAAGCTAAAGATGACGAATCAACATCTCCATTTCCAAAATCAATTTCCCAACTAGAAGCAGGAGGTGGTATTGCATTTACTGTAATATTATCAAGTCCCCAATTATCATATTTATCTCCGTGATTATCAGGTTGAATCCATCTAAATTGTGTTGAACTTGTCCTAGCTGGGGCTGGAATTTCTATGTCATTAAAATTCCAGCTATACCATGGAGCATTTTTATTTAAATCAACATTCCATTGATCATACATTGTGGTCCAATTGCCCCCATTGACCTTATATTGTAAATAAACTTCTTCACTTTCTCTTTCAGGATCTTCACAACCATCCCTTGAAGATAATGGAGACCCTGGGTTATCAGTTCCATATCTAATTAAAAACTCTATACTTCCGCCATTGGAAACATCAACTGCTGATGTTTCAACATATCGCAATCCTGTATTTACACCAGATACCTCCAATGTTGTAGCCCAAAAATAATCTGAATTATCCGGAGTATCTCCACTTGGTGAATCACAATAAGTACCAACATTAAAGGGAGAAGAATTCCAACCAGGAGGAAGAGAACCGTTATTAAAATCAAACTCCGTTACACTATTCTCACTAGGAATATATTCTACATCAAACAAAACCAAAGTACCACTACATGTTGTGCTAGAAATAGTAGCCGTAAATTGTACCTCCTGTGAGATTACAAAGTTGGCTACCATAATAAATAGTATTTTAATATACTTCAATTACATCTATTTTAGACAACTCAAACTCATATAAAAAATCTGAATCTTTACCTGTATTTTCACTTTTAAAAATTCTCAATTGATTAGAATTATACCTACAAGTACCCTCAATAATTTGATTTGGATTTAAAACTAAAGCAACTTTGTTTTCTAATTCATTTATTTTATCATTACTTTTTTGGAAATTAATAACAAGAGTTTCGTTAGTTTTATTCTGAACTCTGATTAAATAATACTCAAAAGCAAAACCATTAAATTTATCTTCGCAAATTTGGGAGGAATATGAAATCAGAATACTTTTATCTTCATAGTATGTAATCCACTCGTTTGATAAATTAATTATAAAAACAATTATAAATGTGATTATTAATTTCATACCGTTAATTTATCACTATTTTTTGTTTATAAGAATTAGAAACAATTTAATTTAAATATCTAATAATGTTAAATGCTGTAATTTTTGATATGGATGGGGTCATTGTAGATAGTGAACCACTTCATAACAAAGCATATCAAAGAATGTTTTTAGATTTTAATTTAGATGTCTCAGCTAGACTATACGAATCCTTCACAGGGCAAGCAACACGAGCTATTTGTCAGCGATTATGTGATGAGTTTAATCTCAAGCATGGAGCTGATGATCTAGTAAGTAAAAAACGTCATCATTTCAACAATTTGTTTGAAGAGACCCAAGATTTTGAATTAATCCCTGGTGTTTTAGATCTAATTGAAGATTACCACAAAGCTGGACTAACACTAATACTAGGCTCTTCAGCATCCATGCAAAACATCAATCGGATTTTTAAGCGCTTTGATATAGACAAGTATTTCAAAGCAAAATTTAGTGGTGCTGACCTTAAAGCATCCAAACCAAATCCTGAAATTTTTATTAAAGCTGCTGCTGCGTCAGGTTTTTTAAAAGAAAATTGTTTTGTAATTGAAGATTCAACTAATGGAATATTGGCTGCAAAAGCAGCAGGGCTTTTTTGCGTAGGCTTCGAAAGTCCAAACTCGAAAAACCAAGATTACAGTAAAGCAGACCTAAACATCACTTCATTAAAAGAAATCCATTACTCAAAGATCAAGACTTTTTTTTAGAAGAGTTTTTTTTCTCCATTGATAGAAAAAGATCCCATAGATAAGAAACTATAAAAATTAGAACTATGGGTATTAAATACATATAATAAAAGGTAGCATCAGCCAATAATATTTGAATGTAATCTGATTTAGTCGAGTAATATCCAACGCGTTCAATTGACAAATCATAAAAAAGACCAACAACCAAAATAATATAATACGAGATTAAAATAATTCTAAGCCGTCGGTAAACTTTTGGCTTGAGGTAAGAAAATCCAATATAGTAAAAGAATTTTTTCAAAATTAAGTTTGTAAAAAAATCAAATGTACAAAACTCAACCTTATAAGGCTTTGTTTATAAAGATCTTTAGCCAAAATCCTCTTCTTTAGTACTCAAACTTTTACGTTGATTATAATACAATCTTATAGGTAAATAAATAATTGAATTTTAAAAATATAACATTTAAAGGATTAAAAATATTGATTATATTTGAATATAACCAAAACCAATTCAAATGAAAAAACTAGTTACACTTATAGTATTAACCACTCTTATAATTGGATGTCAAAACAGCGAATTAAACGCTATCGATTCAGCACCTTTTAGTGGAACCATAAATCAAAGTGATGAAAAATCAGAAGCTGTCAGAAAATTAGCCCAAGGCTATCAAGATGGAAATTTTGAAATCGCAAGAGAATACTTTACACCCGACGGCAAACATTATTTTAATAATATAGAATACACTACTGACGAAATTATTGATGGATATAATTTTCATTCCATTTTATATGATGATTTAAAACATGTAAATCCCATGATAACAACCATGTACTACAACAATGGTGAAGTTTATACCAATCATTGGTCGGACTGGTCTGGAACATCAAAAATTACTGGTGAAGTTCAAAAAAATACGTTCCACTGCTGGTGGCAATGGGAAGGAGATAAAATTGTAAGCACAAAATGCTATTTGGATCCAACCGAACTCTACGAGGAGATTGCACTTTATCAAGCTCAAACGGCTGAAGAAAACTAATAAATAGTTTTAGTTCAATAAGAAGAATTAACCAACGTTTCAAATTTTTATACCCCTCTAATTAGAGGGGTTTTTTGTTAGCTCCCTAGTTAAATCAATTATTCAAGATGAAATGTCTAGTCTCATTGAATAATCTTAAACCATTTTCATTAAATTTGGTTAAAACAAAAAACATAATCAAAACTTACGAGAGTAGCATTTCAACTAATTGCAGCTTTCACTATAATAGCACAAACAACCATTTTTTGCCAATATGAAACAAAGAAAAAAAAACGATCTATATGTTGGTGAAAGAAATAACAACAGAATTAGATAAATTAATTTAAAAATGAATGTTTTTTTCAGAAAAATTAGACTTTTATCAGTTCTTGTAACTATTTATTCTTGTTCTGTTGAACAAGATGATGTAAATAAAATATTCACAACAAGATTCAACTCCCTCTCTCAAATTAATATTGATTCTCTAGAAGTTTTTAGACATGATAGAGACAATAATTTAGATGTTCAAATTAATTATCAAGCTAACACATATAGTACCATTTATGATACTATTAAATGGGAATTTCCAGGTGGTACACCAAGTAAAATTGTAGATGTAAGCGAAGCATCAGTTATATATGATAAATACGGAACATATACAGCTAAAATGGTTCTTTTAAGATATGATACACTAAATTATGGGAACATTAGTGTTCAAGTAGATACGATTACCCTAAATAATAAGTTGGCTATTAAATACAAAGAAAAAAACTGGTCAGCCTACCAAACAAATGCTAATTGGCAAAATGTAGGCTCCTATCTTACTTATATAGACGTTAATGATGTTTATGACAACAATGATCCTATAGCTTTAATATCGAATTTTTCAGGATTTGAAAATAAAAAAGTAAGAATAAAATTTAAGTTTAAAGTAGCTTTAAATAACCCTATTTCAGACTCATATTACGTCAATAGAAAAAACATTCAATTTAAAGTCAATGGATTCACAAAGTATTCACTCACAGGAGTAGAAAATGATAAATATTATTCTGCCTATGTAAGTATTCCAGATAAAGAAGAATTTGAATTAAAATTCGAGGTGTTTCCTCCACTAGTATCATCTGATTGGCGTATTTCAAATAATAGTAACTCAATCCCGATGTATAGGCTTAGTGATCATGATCAAAATAATTTTTTATTAGGATATAGTGATTTATCCTCATCATCTTCTGCTACAATTGAATTAAATGATCTCTCATTTGGATCAAGGGATATGACTTATTTATCAACAAGTGATACAACAAAGATTTTATTGCCTCAAGGTGAAAGCAAAATTTTGGTAAAAATGCAAGATGAATTACCTAGATCATTTGAAATTTTTAAAGAAGGTTCCAGACAAACTGGTACATCAATGTCAAATGATGAATATTTTTATAAACTTTTCATCAAAGATTTAATAATCGAAGTTCTTGATTAAGATTCATAATTTTTAGCCATTTTTGATGATTTTTGACTCATTTTTGACGTTTTTTGATCATTTTTGATTGATTTTATGCGTTTTTTAATAAAAACTAATCCACAACACATTTCAAACTTTCCCCATGCAACTCCACTCTAAAACTACTAAAGGAATTTCAGGGCTATGACAATGATATCAATGGATTACAAGGGCTTTGGATTGTATCCATTGATGTAAAAGAAAAATCCTCCAATTGGGATGGCACAAACGAAATCAAATATCATCCCAATGTTGCATTAGAAAAACCTTTTTATAAAACCCATGCCACTGTGTATAGAATAGTAGTGCTTGAGAAGTTTTAGGTTTTACTTTCTACGACAAAAATATATGATTCATTGCCAATGTGTTGCCATACATAAAAGAAAAAATCCGCAACATCATGTAAAACAATTTGTTGCGGATTCTTAAAGTACTCGA
>CAZOWC010000011.1:0-17281 GCA_964583375.1 uncultured Flavobacteriaceae bacterium | reverse complement strand
CTTCTATTGTTCTTACCGCACGAAGCGGAAGAGCAGCCTTGGCTTATCGAGCTAAAAATATCGGCTACGAACTAGATAAGCTGCAATTAGATAAAGTATACGAACAATTTCTAGTTGTAGCAGATCAGCAAAAAGAAATTAATGACGAGGATTTACCCAAAATCATTAAAGCAAGTAATTTATAAATAGTAAATCATTTCATGAAACAAACCCTATTTGATAAAGTCTGGGATTCCCACGTAGTGCGAAGTATCGACCAAGGACCAGACGTACTTTTTATCGACCGACACATGGTCCATGAAGTAACCAGCCCAGTTGCTTTTTTGGGCTTAAAAAACAGATCGTTACCGGTATTGCATCCAGAGCGAACATTTGCAACTGCTGATCACAATACTCCTACCATCAATCAACATTTACCTGTTGAAGACCCCCTTTCGAGAAATCAACTCAAGGCCTTGGAGCAAAATGCGAATGAACACGGAATTTCATATTGGGGATTGGGCCATAAAAAAAATGGTATTGTTCACGTAGTGGGACCAGAATACGGGATCACCCAACCGGGCGCTACGATTGTTTGTGGTGATTCACACACCTCAACACATGGAGCCTTCGGAGCCATCGCCTTTGGAATTGGTACCTCAGAAGTTGAAATGGTTTTAGCCTCTCAATGTATCATGCAGCCCAAACCCAAAAAAATGAGGATTACCATCAACGGTTCACTCAACAAGGGAGTAACACCCAAAGACGTGGCTTTATTTATTATTTCCAAGCTTACTACCTCAGGAGCTACAGGATATTTTGTGGAGTATGCCGGAGAAGTATTTGAGCAACTCAGTATGGAAGGTCGAATGACCGTTTGTAACCTCAGTATCGAAATGGGAGCTCGTGGTGGTATGATTGCACCAGATGAAAGAACATTTGACTATATCAAAGGTCGAGAATTTACACCTAAAGGAGCCGATTGGGATAAGGCCATGGCCTATTGGAAAACGCTCTATACGGACGAAGGTGCTGTATTTGACAAGGAACTGAACTACGACGGAGCTGAAATTGATCCGATGATTACGTTTGGAACCAATCCAGGTATGGGTATGAGCATTACCAAAGCCATTCCTAACGCTTCGGAAGTTGAGGGCGGTAAAGCCACCTACGAGAAATCTTTGGAGTATATGGGTTATAAAGAAGGTGAACAAATGGTGGGGAAACCCATCGATTATGTGTTTATTGGAAGTTGTACCAACGGAAGAATAGAAGACTTTAGGGCTTTTGCCAGTATAGTGAAAGGGCATAAACGAGCGGAAAACGTCACCGCTTGGCTGGTCCCTGGATCGCATAAAGTATTGAACGCCATCAAGGAAGAAGGCCTTTTAGACGTTTTTGAAGCAGCTGAGTTCAAACTCAGAGAGCCTGGCTGTTCCGCATGTTTAGCAATGAATGACGATAAAATTCCCGCTGGAAAATACGCGGTGAGTACTTCCAATAGAAATTTTGAAGGACGTCAAGGACCTGGAGCGCGAACATTACTCGCAAGTCCATTGGTCGCTGCAGCTGCAGCCATTACAGGTAAGATCACTGATCCCAGAACTTTAATCTAATACACATGGCATACGATTCATTTAACATACTAAGCTCTCCAGCCGTACCCCTTCCGATTGAAAATGTAGATACGGATCAAATTATCCCTGCTCGTTTTCTTAAAGCCACCGAAAGAAAAGGTTTTGGAGATAATCTATTCCGCGATTGGAGATTCAATCAAGACGATACTCCAAAAGCAGATTTTGTACTAAACGATGCAACCTACTCAGGTAAGATATTGGTAGGAGGTCATAACTTTGGTTCTGGCTCTTCCCGAGAGCACGCCGCATGGGCTATTTATGACTACGGATTCAGATGTGTTGTCTCCAGTTTTTTTGCAGATATATTTAGAAATAATTGCCTAAATATCGGGGTTTTACCCGTCCAAGTGTCAGCAGGCTTTCTCGCTCAAATATTTGATGCTATTGAAAACGATACTACTACCAGTCTAACCGTAGATTTACCCAGTCAAAAAATAAGTTTAGGCGCAGAAATGGGTTCTGAAAGTTTTGAGATCAATAGCTACAAAAAAGAAAACATGCTCAATGGCTATGACGATATTGACTATTTATACAATATCAAAACTGAAATTCAAAATTTTGCAGCCAATACCCCTCTATAAGCCATCCCAAACATGAGAAGAACTCTCGAAATCATGGATACTACTCTTAGGGATGGTGAACAGACCTCAGGAGTTTCGTTTACCTCTCTAGAGAAATTAACCCTTGCTAAACTCTTATTAAAGGAGTTAAAAGTAGATCGTATCGAGATTGCATCAGCGAGAGTATCAGACGGTGAGTTTAATGCAGTCAAAGAAATAACTTCATGGGCATCAAGTCAGGGGCTTATCGAAGCCATAGAAGTACTCACTTTTGTCGATAATGGCGTATCCATCCAATGGATGAAGGAGGCAGGAGCCCAGGTTCAAAATCTATTGACCAAAGGTTCCATGAACCATCTCAAACATCAGCTAAAAAAAACCCCTGAGCAACATTTTAAAAACATCAGCACCAGCATCAAGGAAGCTGAAAAAGAAGGCTTTAAGACCAATATTTATTTAGAAGATTGGAGTAATGGAATGCAAAATTCAGAGGACTATGTCCTTGAATACCTTGACTTTTTAGCCACCCAACCCATTGAGCGTGTACTACTTCCGGATACTCTAGGAGTCTTAACCCCTGAGAAAACAGCAGAATACCTCAATAAAATCATCAAACGCTATCCTAACATTCGATTTGATTTTCACGGACACAACGATTACGATTTAAGCGTAGCCAATGCCATGGAAGCTGTCAAAGCTGGGGTCAACGGTTTACACCTCACGATAAACGGTATGGGGGAACGCGCAGGAAATGCACCCTTAGCCAGTGTAGTGGCAGTGATCAACGACTTTCTCCCTGATACAGCAATCAATATAAATGAGAATGCCTTACATCAAGTAAGTAAGTTGGTAGCTACGTTTACCGGATTTCGTATCCCGGCAAATAAACCCATAGTAGGTGAAAATGTCTTTACCCAAACTGCAGGGATACATGCCGATGGCGACAACAAAAAAAATCTTTATTTCAATCAATTGCTTCCAGAGCGTTTTGGTCGAAAACGAAAATATGCCTTGGGAAAAACCTCAGGTAAAGCAAATATTCAAAAAAATCTTCAGCAACTGGGACTCACCCTAAATGAAGATGAATTAAAAAAAGTGACTGCTCGAATTATTGAGTTGGGAGATAAAAAAGAGCGCGTAACTGCAGAAGATTTACCCTTTATCATTTCAGATGTTTTGGGTAACAACCTGCCCGATAAGGTAAAGATTCAATCCTATGTTCTAACCCATTCAAAAGGGCTGAATCCTACCACCAGTGTTGCTATTGAAATAAATGGACAGGTCTTTGAAGAAAATGCTTCAGGAGATGGTCAATACGATGCTTTTTGGAACGCACTTCACAAAATATACAACAAGCAAAAACTGAAGTTACCAAACTTGATTGATTATGCAGTGCGGATTCCCCCCGGAAGTAATTCAGATGCACTTTGTGAAACTACCATTACTTGGAGATTAAAAAATAAAGAATTTACCACGCGAGGCTTGGATTCAGACCAAACTGTATCAGCCATAAAAGCGACAGAAAAAATGCTCAATTTCATATAAAATAAAAATCAATGGATTTAAAAATTGCCCTTTTAGCTGGAGACGGTATAGGACCAGAAGTCATCGAACAAGCGGTCAAAGTATCCGATGCCATCGCAACAAAATTTAATCACTCCATCACTTGGACACCCGCCCTAACAGGAGCAGCAGCTATCGATGCGGTTGGCGATCCTTATCCTGAAGAAACACATCAGGTCTGCCTGGATGCTGATGCTGTGCTTTTTGGAGCAATTGGACATCCCAGATTTGATAACGACCCCTCGGCAAAAGTCCGACCCGAACAAGGTTTGTTAAAAATGCGACAACAACTTGGACTCTTTGCCAATGTCCGACCAACGTTTACTTTTCCTTCCCTACTTGACAAGTCTCCCTTAAAGCAAGAACGCATTGAAGGAACTGACTTGGTCTTTTTAAGAGAACTCACGGGGGGGATATACTTTGGAAAACGCGGAAGACTTGATGATGGAAATACCGCTTTTGATACCTGTACTTACAAACGTGAAGAAATTCAGCGTTTGACTAAAAAAGGCTTTGAACTCGCCATGACCCGTTCAAAAAAACTCTGTTGTGTGGATAAAGCCAATGTCTTGGAAAGCTCTCGACTGTGGAGAGAAACCGTTCAAGCCATGGAAAAAAAATACCCTGAGGTAGAAGTCAGTTATGAATTTGTAGATGCAGTAGCCATGCGTTTAGTTCAATGGCCAAACAGCTATGATGTTTTGATTACTGAAAACCTTTTTGGAGATATACTAACCGATGAAGCTTCTGTAATCTCTGGCTCTATGGGCTTGATGCCCTCTGCTTCTGTAGGTACAGAAAATGCGCTTTACGAACCCATACACGGCTCTTTTCCTCAGGCTACAGGCTTGGGAATTGCCAATCCACTTGCAACTGTATTGTCTGCCGCGATGATGTTTGAAATGAGTTTTGGTTTGACTGAAGAAGGTGCCCTTATCCGTAAGGTTGTTGATGCCTCTCTTGCTGAAGGTATCGTTACTGAAGATTTAAAAGAAAACGGTCAAAAAGGAAATTCCACCTCAGAAGTTGGTGACTATTTGGTTGCTCAAATCCTAGGATAAAAACGACTTTTGACAACGCTAAACCCGCCTCAGTGCGGGATTTTTTAGTTTTTAAAATCAAACAACTCGCATTATAACATCCGCTAGCGCTGGAAAGTAGCGTGCTAAAATTTTTCTTTACGACTAAACTTGGCATAACCACGGTATATCAATAAAACACTTTATTTGGTGTTTTGCTAATCACGAATTATTTTTTAATTTAAAAATTCCTAACCCTCAAATCAATAAAAATGAAAAGCCACCGGCTTAATTCCATTTTATATAAACAGCGTAAGGCAGTAGATTTTGCTTACCCATAGCTCTAATGGGTATGGATATCCGTTTTATACAAGCTTTACTAGGACATAATGAAACGAAAACTACAAGGGTACACTCGTATTTCTCACCGAATATTAAAACGTATTAAGAGTCCTATTGATCGCATTTTATATAATTAAAAATTTGATAAAAAACATATTAAAAACAAAAAATGATGAAGGCGATATATCGGAACCTAGTTCTGATATACAGTAGTTATCAGTTAAATAAAAGTGAATACGCTTTCCCCCTAGTCCTAGTCAATTTGATTATAGTACCTTTATATTTTAGATGAAAAAATATGAAAACGCTTACCTTAATTGCCCTGGTCTTAAGTCTTCAAACCTGTATTTCCAGCACTCCACCTGTGGATAACAGCGATGCTGTATGGGAACCTCAAGCTGAGGTTCAAGACGGTTATAAAAAAGCTTACTTTGCCTCGGGATGCTTTTGGTGTGTTGAAGCCATTTATGAGAGTGTTCGCGGGGTACAAGAAGTTTATTCTGGCTATGCTGGAGGTTTTACGAAAAACCCAAACTACAACCAAATTGGTACAGGACGTACCGGTCATGCTGAGGCAGTAGAGGTCATTTACGATCCTGCAATCGTCAGTTTTGGAACACTCGTTCAAGTGTTTTTTGGATCGCACGACCCCACTACCCCTAACCGACAAGGACCAGACTACGGTTCACAATACCGATCTATCGCCTTTCACACCTCAGATCAAGAGCGAGAGATCATTCAAAACTACATCGCCCTACTTCAAGAAAAAGAGATTTTTTCAAATGAAATAGTGACGGAGATCAAACCCTTAGAAAAGTTCTACTATGCTGAGGAGTACCATCAAGATTATGAAAAAAACAATCCTGATAATCCATACGTAAGACAGGTTTCCATTCCAAGATTGAGAAAATTCCAAATCCTATACCCCGAATTATTAAAAGAAGACCACTAGGATTTGAAGACCTTCTCTATTGAAAACGAATATTTAAAAGTTGTATTCTTGGACTATGGAGCGATACTCCATCAACTTTGGTTTAAGGATAAAAATGGAATCCCTACAAACCTTATCATGGGGCTAGACCAACCCCAGGACTATTTGACAGATGAATGGGCAAGAGGTGCGGTTGTCGGTCGTTTTGCAGGTCGTCTTGAAAATCCAATACAGCTAGAGGAAAATACTATCGAAATTGAACATGAAAATGGAGTCTTACTCCACAGCGGAAGCAGTGGATGGCACAAAAAAAAGTGGACTCCACTTGCTCAAGAAAACAATCACAGTATTGCTTTTGAATACCATTGTCCCGATGGAAGTAGTGGGCTTAGCGGTTCGGTTCACGCTCGTGTAAGTTACCGTTTGGACGGCTGTAGTTTAGATATTGAATACCATGCAGTCCCTTCAGCAACGACCCATATCAATTTGACCAATCACGCCTATTTTAATTTAAACCCTTCCAATACCATAGGAAGTCAACAGCTTAGAATTGATGCAGATCATTTTCTAGAGTTAAAAGAAAGTCTAGTTCCAATGGGTACAATGCTTGCCGTGAAGAACAGTAAATTTGACTTTAGAGAGGAAAAAGCGATTGGCAGCATTAAGCTGGATGATTATTTTGTAGTCAACCAAAATAAAAAAGAGATCGCCTCCTTGTACTCACCAGAAACTGGGATTTTAATGAAAACAATTACCGACCAGCCGGGAGTTGTAATCTTTACCCCACCCCATTTTGAAGCCATTTGTTTTGAGACTCAAAAATTTTCAAACTCACCAAATATTCCCACATTTCCCTCAACTTTAGTCAAAGCCAATGAGGAATACACGCATCAAACCAGATTTGAATTTAGCTTAAAAAACGAAGCTTAAAATAGTTCCACAAACGGAAGAATCCTATACCTATTAAACTTCCAGCAACAGCTCCTACAAAAATATCCAGTGGAAAATGTACTCCAATATACACCCTGCTGTAGGCGATCAAAAATGCTATAAAAAGAAGGATTGGTAGTAAAAAACGATAGGATTCCTTAAAAATCAGACCGAAAAATACGGCCAGTGCAAAAGAGTTTGATGCATGACCTGAGAAAAAACTATAACGACCCCCACAGCTGGGCTTTACCAAACGCACCAGCGTTTTAATTTCTTCGTCATAGCAAGGACGCAATCTACCGACTTGGACTTTAAATAGGTTGGTCAGCTGATCTGTACACAATATCAAGAGCCCCGAAAAGAGCAAAAGGTAAGTCGCGGTTTTCCAGGAGTATTTAAATCCAAAAAACAGCCAAAGTCCGAAATAGATCAAAACATTAGAAGCCCGATGAGTCATCATCATCCAAAACCAGTCAAAATATGGGGTTCCTAGGCCGTTTAGCCATAGGAATAAGGCTTCATCCCAAGATAAAAGAACTTCCATTTAGGCTAGATTTTCCATCTCTTTATCATAGAATTCAAAAGCGGCTTCGATAAGAGTATGAGTTTCTGATTTTAGAGCAGCTTCATCTTCTTTGTCAAACTCCTCAAGCCAATGCATGTCGTCATTGTACACATTTAAAATAAAACGAGGGTATTCTGTATGGATGACAAATAAAGCCTCTTCTAATTCAGAGTTGTCGGCAATCAGAAATTTTGGTAATTCCATGGATCAATTGAAAATTAATTTGTTTGTAAGATATCGAAATCTAATAAAAAGTAATAATGCAGAGGATGAAAGCCCTGAGAGCAACCCAATCCATATCCCTGTTGCTGCCAGTTCTGTATGGATTCCAAGGTAATATGCAATGGGAAAACCAAAAATACCGTAAGAGAAAAAAGTAATCCAAGCGGGGATATTGACATCCTGTAAACCTCTAAGTGCACCTAAAACAACGGCCTGTAAACCGTCTGAAATCTGGAAAAAAGCAGATATAATAAGCAAGCTAGAGGCAATCTCAACAACCTCAGTTACGTTGGTAAATTCTAGCGGATTATTTCCATCTAAATAAATCCAGGGAAGCAGTTTGTTTAAGGAGAGAAACAACAGACAAAAAATGACATCAAAAATAAAAATGAGCATAAAGATGGAATAAGCAACCTCTTTCAATCTGACGATATCCTTTCTTCCTTTTTGATTGCCTACTCGGATCATCGCAGTCACCCCCAAGCCCATGGCAAACATAAAAGTCATGGAGGATAAGTTGAGTGCAATTTGGTTTGCGGCTTGAGGGTTTTTTCCTAAAAACCCCGAGAGCCAAATGGCTGCGGTAAAGAAAAGTACTTCAAAAAACATTTGAAGCGCAGAGGGAAATCCGAGGTTAAAAATTTTTCGAAACAGATTCATTTGAGGCTTTTGGAAAGTGATTTGCTGCACATAGGCTACAAATTTTGAACTAAAACGCACATAAAAAACCATAAAAAGCAACATGGAACTTCGAGCAAAAAGACTTCCGATTGCAGCTCCCTCTACCCCTAATTTTGGAAATATCCAGAAACCAAAAATTAAAAAATAATTTAAAATAATGTTGATAACATTTCCTATCAAAGTAGCATACATAGCAGGACGCGTATAAGACAAGCCCTCTGAAAATTGCTTAAATCCCTGAAAAAATATCAAGGGCACTAAAGAAATACCGACCCATTGCAAATAGGGATAGGCTAATTCTACCACTTCCTCTGGTTGACCCATCTGATAAAGCAATGGTTTACTAAACAGCACTGCTGAACTTAATAAAATTGCTAAAAAAACACAAAGCATAAGTCCATGTATAAACACTTTTCTAGCCGAAGTTACATCTTTGGCTCCGTCAGCCTCAGCCATTAGAGGGGTGATTGCAGTTGAAAATCCAATACCAAGTGACATGGCTACAAAAAAGAAGCTATTTCCTAATGAAACGGCAGCAAGTTCTGCAGTACCTAATTGTCCGACCATGATGTTATCAACTAACTGGACAAAAGTATGCCCCAAAAGCCCAATGATGACAGGGTAAGTTAGGGTTAAATTGTATCGAAATTCCTTGGTGTATTGAGAAAGGCTGGTAATCATTAACGGAAAAAATTAAAATCCGTATTGATCAACCAAATAAACCAAACTACTCATAGCTGCTGCACCCAATTCCAATTCACGCTTGTTGATGGCGTCAAAGGTATCATTGGCAGCATGATGAAAATTAAAATAGCGCTGAGAATCGGGTCGTAGACCAGAGAGTACTACTTTATTGTCTCGAAGAGGGCCAATATCAGCTCCACTGCCACCTAGTTCAAAGCGATCGGCCAAGTAGGGAGAAAAATAGGGTTTCCAACTTTCAATTTGTTTAAATTGTGAATTAGTAGCTTCAAATACAAAGCCTCGTGGTGAAAAACCACCGGCATCAGATTCAAGCGCAAAGATGTGTTTTTCTTTGTTCTGCTTCGCATATTGCGCATAAGCTGTCCCACCGCGAAGTCCGTTTTCCTCATTCATATATAAAACTACTCGAATGGTTCTTTTGGGCTTGTAATTCATTTGTTTAAAAAGTCTTAAAACCTCCATAGATTGGACAATTCCAGCTCCATCGTCGTGGGAACCGTCACCAAGATCCCAAGAATCGAGATGTCCCCCTACTACGATAATTTCCTCTGGAAATTCACTTCCTTTAATCTCTCCTATAACGTTGTGAGAAGAAACGTCAGGAAAATTTTTACAATCCAATTTAAGGTAAAACTTGAGATCATTATTTAATGCCAACATGGAACTGAGCAGTTGTGCCCCATTAGTACTAATGGCAGCAGCAGGTATACGCATCGAATTGGGCAAATCACCATAACGCATACTTCCAGTATGGGGAAAGTCATCAAGGCGTAAATTCATAGAACGAACAATCACTCCAACTGCACCTTGTCGTGCCGCTCTTGCTGCTCCTTGAGTTCTTTGATTGACTGTTTTGGAATAGGCCTCAAAGGTATTGATCAATTCAGCAGGCATAGGTCGGTTAAAAAAGACAAAATTTCCTTTTATTTTTTCCTCCCCTAAGGCTTCAAGTTCTTCAAAGTTTTTAACTTCAACTACTCCAGCGCGTAAACCTGAGGAGGGAGTAGCGATAGAACCCCCTAAAGCACATACGGGAACATTCATACTCATCCCAGGACCTGTAATTATACTGGCGTATTCAAAGGTTCCTCTTACCCACTTGGGAACCATGACCTTTTGAAGATACACTCGATCTAATCCTAAGGATTCCAATTCGGTTTTACCCCATGCTACGGCTCGTTCTGCATTTAAAGATCCTGAAAGTCGCCCCCCTATTTTGTTAGATAGATGATCCAGCCAATTATATGCTTTACTTGACGTTAAGGACTTGTGATAAAGTGTTTTGATTTGCTCTTCATGAGCAGAAGATTGCGCATTGAGTTGCGCTGTCAGACTGAAAATAAAAAGTAAAATAATTTTCTTCATAAAATCTTATTTAGGGGCAAATTGAACAATGTTATCAGCGCTAATTGGATTATCACCTAATATTAACAGGCGTTCAACCACATTGCGCAGTTCTCTGATATTTCCCGTCCAAGGATAGGCGTCTAATTTGGCAAAGGCTCCCTCACTAAATGACTTTTTTTCGAGACCTTGTTCTTTTGATAATAAGTCCACAAAATGTGAAACCAGAAAAGGGATATCCTCTTTTCTGTCATATAAAGAGGGGACATGTATCATTATGACAGCCAAACGATGATAAAGATCTTCTCTAAATCGACCTTCTTTGATTTCATTCAACAAATCCTTATTGGTAGCAGCAATAACTCTTACATCAACGCTAATATCTTTTTCATTTCCAACTTTTTGGATCTTTTTTTCTTGAAGTGCCCGAAGTACTTTAGCCTGAGCTGCTAAACTCATATCGGCAATCTCGTCTAAAAATAAAGTTCCTTTATTGGCAGCCTCAAACTTTCCAGAACGGTCTTTAACTGCAGAAGTAAAAGCCCCTTTTACATGGCCAAAAAGCTCACTTTCGATAAGTTCAGAAGGAATAGCAGCACAATTTACCTCGATAAAGTTTTCTTTACTTCGTTCGCTTTTCTGATGCAACTGATGAGCTACTAGCTCCTTGCCTGTTCCATTTTTCCCGGTTATGAGGACACGAGCACCTGTTGGAGCCACCTTAGAAATCATTTCTTTCATCTTGATTACTACTTCGCTTTCACCAACGATAATGTACTTTTGAGCAACCTTACGCTTTAATTTTAAATTTTCCTTACGCAGTGTTTTGTTTTCTATTGCATGACGAACTGCTGTAAGCAAACGGTTTAAATCTGGGGGCTTAGCAATAAAATCATAGGCTCCAAGCTTCATCGCCTCTACAGCCGTTTCCACATTACCATGGCCAGTTAGCATGATAAAGGGAATGTAAATTCCCTTGGCTTTAGCAGCTTGTAAAACTTCTATACCGTCCATTTTTGGCATTTTAATGTCGCATAAAACTAAGTCAAAAGCGTTTTTTTCGAGTTTGGATAAGCCTTGCTTTCCATTCTCAGCCTCAGTAATCTCATATGAAGCACTTTCTTCCGATAAAATTCTAACCATCACTCTTCTGATCGGCTCTTCATCTTCGATAAGTAGTATTTGAGTCATTTTAAACGGGTTGGTGAATTAATAAAAGTAAGGGTTCGTTGAGGGAATGGAATTTCAATTTCTTCTTTTTTAAAAGCCTCAAAAATGGTATAGCGCAAATCACTCTTTACAACATTGGCAATAAAACTACTGTCTACAGCTATGTACAACTGAAATAGTAAAGCGCTATCTCCAAAATCACTAAACAATACAAATGGCTCAGGTTTAGATAAAACTTTATCGTGATCTTTGGCTATTTTTAAAAGCGTTTGTTCAATCTGTTTGGGATTGCTTTTATAAGCAACTCCAACATTAACAATCTCTTTGGTGATGATGCCATTTTCTGTCCAGTTAAACAAAGTAGAAGTTAAAAATTTATGATTGGGGATGATGAGCACTTTGTTTTCTCTAGTAACTGCTCTAGTAGTTCTAAGTTTGATGTTTTCAACTTGACCAATTTGTCCATCTACTTCAATTATATCGCCTACAAGAACTGACTTATCTACCAGTATGAATATCCCGGAGATGATATCTTGAATAAAAGTTTGCAACGCAAGACCAACACCGACCAATAAAGCAGCAGATGCAGCAAATATAGCTGTTACATCTAAACCCACATTTTGAAGTATGATCAGAGCTACTACTATATAAATAAAATAGTTGATAAAAGAGAATAGGCTTTTAAACTTTACTTTAGTTTCATTGGAAAGGGTTCTGAAAATTAATTTTCTCAGAATTTTCAACATAAAAGATGTTAGCAGAATAATTAAAATGACGAATAGCATCGTCTTTGGAGTAAAACTTACAGTGCTTCCTATGGTAAACTTGTAATTTAAGAGTTTAATAAATTTATTTATAAGTCTCATAATTATTGTGGAAGTTACTATAAAAACAAAACCCATCCTCGTTAAAGGATGGGAAAAAATTGCTATGAAAAAGAAAATAATACCAACACTGTGTGTTAGTATTAGTTCAAATATATAATTTTTTCTTATAATGTGATAGTTTAAGCAAACATATCCTTCACTTTTTCGAAAAAAGATTTGTCTGATTTCTCAGGATTAGGAGTAAAATTAGGGTCTTCAAGCATTTTCTCAAAAAAATGTTGTTGCTCTTTGTTTAACTTTTTAGGAGTCCAGACATTAACGTGAACAAGTAAATCACCTGTTCCATAACCGTTTACACTAGGTAAACCTTTCCCTCTAAGTCGAAGTGTTTTACCGGACTGTATCCCAGGATCTAACTTAATTCTAGCCTTACCTTCAAGTAGATTAAGTCCTTTAGAAACTCCTAGTACAGCTTCAGAGATACTTACGTATAAATCATAATGCAGATGATTTCCTTCTCGAACAAAAGTATCGTGAGTTAATTCTTCAATAAGAACTAGCAAATCTCCAGAAATTCCATTTGCAGGAGCCTCGTTACCCTTTCCGCTTACTTTAAGCTGCATGCCTTCCTCTACTCCAGCAGGGATTTTGATGGACACTGTTTCTTCTTTTTTGATCATCCCATTCGCATCAGAGCCTGCTGGACGATTGAGTAGGGATTGACCACTTCCTCCACAACTTGAACACACCGTTGAGGTTTGCATTCTACCTAATATGGTATTGGTTATTTTCATTACCTGACCTCTACCATTACAGCTAGCACAAGTTCCATACTGAACTCCAGGAGCTTGAACTTTTCGGGGCACTTTGATTATTTTCTCCACTCCTTTAGCGATTTCTTCAAGAGTTAATTTGACACGTATGCGCATATTACTCCCTTGTGAACGGCTTTGACCTCCTGAGCCGAAGCCTCCGCCTCCAAAGGCACTTCCGAAAATATCACCGAATTGGCTGAAGATGTCGTCCATATTCATTCCACCTCCTCCAAAACCTTGACTTCCATCAAAAGCAGCATGTCCGTACTGATCGTACTTGGCGCGTTTGTCCTCATTGCCTAAAACTTCGTAAGCTTCTGCCGCTTTTTTAAAATTAGCTTCCGCAGCCTTATCGCCCGGATTTTTATCCGGGTGAAATTCGATGGCTTTCTTTCTATAAGCCTTCTTAATTTCTGAAGCGGTGGCATTTTTGGAAACGCCTAAAATTTCATAATAATCTTCTTTCATGAGTTATTGCCCTACGACCACTTTAGGGTAACGAATAATCCGATCTCCCAATTGGTAGCCTGTTTCAACTATATCTATTATTTTTCCTTTATCGGCCTCTGTAGGCGCGGATATCTGGGTTATGGCTTCGTGAAACTCTGCATCAAAAAGATCTCCAATTTTTTCAGTAGTGGAAATGAGTCCACTCGATTTTAAAACCTCAGAAAATTTATTGTAGATCAGCTTAAAACCGTCTATATCGATGGTTTCTGCTCCTTTTTCAATCTGTAGATTTGCTCTGTTGAAATCGTCTAAGACAGGTATAAGTGATGTAATCACTTCTTGATTGGCAGTTTTAAACAATTCCAAACGCTCCTTAGCTGTTCGCTTTTTAAAATTTTCAAATTCAGCAAACAGTCTTAAAAACTTTTCTTTTTCTTGTTCAACTGTAATTGTAAGCTCATCCAGTTGTGTTTCTAGGCTAGGTTTTTTTGAACTTTTTTTAGTCTCTGTTTTTGCACTAGCTGTCTTTTTCTTTGGTGATTTCGATCCTTTAGTAGCCATTAAAATTCATTTTTGTTTTGTTATACAAAAGTACTGCCAGACTTAATTATTGTCAAATTGTCATTCAATTAGCTCAACAAATCGTCAACAGCATTCTCGATGTCTGTAAATTTGAACTTATAGCCTTGATCGATTACCTTTTGTGCACTCACCCAATGACTATCTAAAACCAGATCACTCATTTCACCTGCTCCTAATTGGATCAATAAAGAAGGAATAGGAGGAAGAAAAAAAGGTCGCTTTAATGCGCGTGATAGTGCAGCCATCAACTTAGACTGACTCACTGGATTTGGTGCAACGGCATTATACACACCTTCCCATTTTTGGTTAATAGCTTTTGAAAAAATTCCAACTAGATCGTCCATATGAATCCAAGACTGTCCTTGTTTTCCGCTTCCAAATGCTGCTCCTAAACCAAAATAAACTGGAATTTTAAATGTTCCCAAAACACCTCCTTTTTTTGACAAGACCAGTCCAATTCTAATTTTTACAACAGTTACAAACTCTGCCTTAAATGCGTCGACTCCCCTCTCCCAGTCATATACCACTTTCTGCATAAAGGCAGTCGGTTCGAAAGCCATCTCTTCGTTCATTTTTTTTTCAAAATCTGAGGGGTAAATTCCAATTGCAGAAGCACTTACCAATTGTTTTACTTGATGATCGCCCTTACAAGATTGTAATCCTTTTAATAGAAGTTGAGTGGACAAAACACGACTGGAATGAATTTTTTCTTTGTAGGCTTTTGTCCAACGCTTTGAAACTTTTGCTCCAGCGAGATGAATGATACTATCAACACCAAAAAAACAAGACAAATCGATCTCGTTCTTATTGGGATTCCAATAGTATCCTTGAACTCCCTCAATTGATCCAATTTGTGATTTACGAGTGGTAAGATAATGAATTTGAATGCCTTGTTGAGTATACTTTTCGATCAAACTATTTCCCACCAAACCGGTTGCACCTGTAATCAGTAGCTTCATTTATTTTTTTTTCAAAAGTAGCTATTTATGGCTTGACCGCTCGTAACATTTCTCTTTTTCCAGGAGGGCCAGGAAGTCGCTCGACAGTAAACCCAACCTCTTGAAGTGCTCTTCTTACCGATCCTTTTGCACAAAAACTCACCCAAACACCACCTTTGTTAAGCAAGTCATAACATTTTTTCATCCAATGCTTTTCCCACAAATTCGGCTGTGCATGAGCTCCAAAAGCATCGTAATAAATTAAATCGAAAAAATGATTTCTAGAAAACTGTTCGAAAAGGGTTTGGTGTTTAATTAACTTAAACTTAGAATTAAGCTTATGTTCAGTTTCCCACGAAAGCCGAGAAAAAGCTAAAAATGAGATTCCAGTTTTAGAATTTAAAAGCTCATTGTAATTCAATTGTTTATAATCAGTCAATGATAGTGGATAGGCTTCAAGACTGGTGTAGTCAATACACGTTTCTGAGTTGTTTAAAAAGGTTAAATAAGCCAAAAGTCCTGTACCGTAACCCATCTCAAATATGCTACAGTTTGATTTTGGATTTGCATTTTGCCAAAAACGAAGTCCCATATTTAAATAGACAAACTGAGATTCTGTAATAGCACCTTCAAGGGAATGATAGGTCTCCTTTAAATTTTCAATCTTCAAAGTGCTTGATCCGTCCCTAGTAAGGATCCATGTCTTTTTAAAATTCATATTGAATATTTAATAATAATTAAAAAAAATACAGAAAAAATAGAATATTTCACGCTTGCTTAATAAAATCATAATTAAACAAAAAAATGAATAATTAAAAGGGGGATTGAAGATTAGGTTTGGAAAAAAAATTAATTTTACTAGACTAACAAATAATAAAATGAACATTAAAGAAATCCAAAAATCAAAAATCAACAGTATTGATTTTGATAAGCTAGCTTTTGGACAAACTTTTACGGATCACATGCTTATATGCCATTATCGAGAAGGAAAGTGGCAAACGCCTGAAATTAGTCCCTACAAACCCTTAACTTTAGAACCTTCGTCAAGTATTTTTCACTATGGTCAGGCAATTTTTGAGGGCATGAAAGCCTACAAAGACGTCCAAGGCCAAGCCTGGTTATTCCGCCCCGAAGAAAATTTTAAACGCTTTAATCGGTCAGCAAAAAGACTTCAGATCCCTGAATTTCCCGAATCATATTTTTTTGAAGGGTTAAACAAGTTGTTGTATTTAGACGATCAATGGATCAAATCAGGGGAAGGAAACTCTCTTTACATTCGTCCTTTTGTATTCGCAAGTCAAGCAAGTGTTCAAGCTTCAGCTGCGAATGAATATATTTTTATGATCATTTGTGCACCTGTAAAATCCTATTATACAGGAGGTGAAATAAATGTATTAGTCGCTGAAGAGTACAGCCGTGCTGCCAGTGGAGGCGTAGGATTTGCAAAAGCTGCTGGAAACTATGCTGCACAATTCTACCCTACTTCTCAAGCACTTAAAAATGGCTATCAACAAATCATTTGGACAGATGCTGACACTCATGAATATTTGGAAGAGGCAGGCACTATGAACATCTTCTTTAAAATTGACAATACTTTAATCACAGCCCCCACTAACGATCGTATTTTAGATGGCATAACAAGAAAGAGCATAATCGATTTGGCAAAGTATAAGGGAATTAAAGTTGAAGAACGCCCCATTAAAGTTTCTGAAATAAAAGCTGCCTATGAAAAGGGAAGTTTACAAGAAGTTTTTGGAACTGGAACTGCTGTGGTAGTTTTACCCATCAGTAGTTTCTCACATCAGGATAAAACTTTTAAGTTACCCAAAGAAACTCCCGTTGCTGATGACCTGAAAACCTCCCTTTTAGCAATTCAATACAATAAATCAGAGGACCCCTTCAATTGGAGAAAAGCGATTGTTTAATCTTCTTCAATAATTTTTTTTAAGTTGGGTTTAAAGTAATTAGGTCCTTTCATTACTTTCCCATCCTCTCTGTAAATTGGCTTACCGTTTTCATCA
>CAZOWC010000010.1:0-17309 GCA_964583375.1 uncultured Flavobacteriaceae bacterium | reverse complement strand
AGATGGAACAAAAATTGCCTTAAGACCCAGTGGTACTGAACCTAAAATTAAATATTACTTTAGTGTCAATCAAAAATTCGATCCCAATCTAAGCTGGAAAGAACAAGAAAAAAACCTAGAAACACGTTTAGATGAACTGAGCTCATTAATTTTGCCTTAATGAAATCATCGTTTCAAAACATCTTACAATTTGGCTGGAAATACAAGGGCTATGCATTCCTAAATATCTTCTTTAATGTTCTCTATGCTCTTTTTAGCGCCTTGTCCTTTGTGTCGTTAATTCCAATGCTCGATGTACTTTTCGAAACAACAGAACAACAAATTGAACCTGCCAAATACCAGGGGCTTTTTAATATCCACCATTATGTTAGAGATTGCCTTAATTTTTATATTGCTTCTAGGGTAGAACAAGACCCAGAAACTACTTTGATTGTAGTTATTTGTTTGGTGTTAAGCTTGTTTTTTTTAAAAAACATCTGTAACTATCTCGCTTCATATTTTATTACTTTCCTGCGAAACGGCATTATCAAAGATCTGCGGAATGCCATATATGTAAAAATTATTTGTCTTCCTATCTCCTATTTTAGCGAAAAAAAGAAAGGGGATTTAATGGCTAAAATTACCAGTGATGTAAATGAGTTACAGATTTCATTCTTATCCATTTTGGAATTAATCGTCAGAGAGCCTTTGACTATACTTTTTTCTTTGGCAGCCATGCTTTTTTTTAGTGTCAAGCTTACTCTATTTGTACTCTTTTTTATTCCGATTTCAGGTTTGATTATTTCCCGTATTGGTAAAAGACTTAAAAGCCAATCAGACAAAATACAACAAGAGCAAGGTGATTTTCTATCACTTATAGACGAGACTATTAACGGTCAAAAAATTATTAAAACCTTTGTTGCTGGTGATCACTTTAAAGAAAAGTTTCAAGCTGCCACTAATCGCTTTTATAATTTTTCAAATCAATTTTTACACCGTGCAAGTTTAGCCGGTCCTATAAGTGAGTTTTTAGGCATAATGGCCATCGGAATACTACTTTGGTTTGGAGGAAATATGGTATTGATTGAAGGGAGTATTTCTGGAACTTCATTCATTGTTTATATGGGGCTGGCATACAACATACTTACCCCAGCAAAGGCAATAAGTAAAGCCAGTTACAGCATTCAAAAAGGAAATGCGGCAGCTGAAAGAATACTTGAAATACTAAATACTGAAGATCATTTGGAAGATGCTCCAAATGCAAAAAAACTAAACTCCTTTACTGATTCTATCGTATTCGACAAAGTTGCCTTTCGCTATGAGGAAAATCCAGTGCTAAAAGAGGTTTCTTTTAAGGCTGAAAAAGGGCAAATGGTTGCTTTAGTAGGACCTTCAGGTGGGGGTAAAACAACCCTAACATATCTACTCAATCGATTTTATGATATCGACAAAGGTAAACTCACTATTGACGATATTCCAATTGACCAGATTACAAAAAAGAGTCTTTACCAAAAAATTGGAATGGTTACTCAAGAATCCATACTTTTTAATGATAGCGTTTACAACAACCTTAAACTCGGAAATCCAACTGCTACAATTAAGGAGATTGAGGCTGCTGCAAAAGCTGCCAATGCTGATGGATTCATCACCAAATTAGCAGAGGGATACCAAACCCGAATTGGAGATTCAGGAAATAAACTCTCAGGTGGGCAAAAACAGCGATTAACAATTGCACGTGCACTTCTTAAGGATCCTGAATTATTAATCCTCGACGAAGCCACCTCTGCTCTTGATACTGAAGCTGAACAACAGGTTCAAATTGCTCTAGAGGAACTGATGAAAAACAGAACTTCTTTTGTAATTGCTCACCGCTTATCGACCATACAAAAAGCAGATCTCATTTTGGTGCTCAAGCAAGGCAGAATCGTCGCTTCAGGAACACATAAAAGCTTACTTGAAAATAGTGATGAATACAATAGCTGGGTTCAAATGCAACGTATGGTTTAAACTTTTTTAATTATCTTTTGTCTATACAATAAATAACAAACAGTTGAAACCACAATCGATATTTATTAGTGCACTTCGAGACCCATTGACCAAAGATGAGGCTTTTAAAAAACTCGTTTCAGAATACAAGGAACGTTTATATTGGCACATTCGTAAGTTAGTACTTGATCACGATGACGCTCATGATGTGGTTCAAAATACATTTATTAAAATACATTTAAACATAAATAAATTTAGAGAAAATAGCTCCATATATACCTGGATGTATCGAATTGCAACCAATGAGTCTCTAAACTTTATCAACAGCAAAGCTGCTAAAATGGGACTACAAAACACTGAGTGGATTGAGGCAAAAGCTGATGGACTGATGGCAGATTCTTATTTTGACGGCGATCAGGCAGCACTAAAACTTCAAAAAATGGTAGCTCGATTACCTGATAAACAACGTATAGTATTCAATATGAAGTATTTTGATAACATGACGTATGAAGCTATTTCTGAAGTCCTGGATACAAGTGTAGGTGCGCTAAAAACATCTTACCACCATGCTGTAAAAAAAATTAAAACTGAATTGAATGACTGATTTCAAGCAACATAATCCATTTAAAACTCCAAAAGGCTATTTTGAAAAGCTGGAAGAAGAACTCTGCAATTCAGAAGACTCTATCTCAAAACTTAATCCTTTCAGTACTCCTGAATATTATTTTGAAGATTTAGAGAAAACATTAGTGCAAAACGTAGCAGGAATCTCCACCACTTCAAAAAGAAGTTCCAACAATTTGATCTATAGTTTTATAGCTAGTGCCGCTGCCATATTGATCCTCATTGGTCTATTTGAGCAACCCTCTAGAGTTGAGATTGAAAAAGAACAAGCCTTGAATGATTTTATTGAAAGATATTATTTGGAAGACTTCGATAGCTACGAAATGCTTTCTATGATTGAAGATAATGAAATTGAAAGCCCATTTGGTCAAATCACTAAACCCTAAGAAATGAAAAAACTTAATGGAATTTTTATAATTCTTTCAATACTCCTGATCTCCAATCCGACTTTTGCTCAAAAAAATAGTCGGTTTGAACGATTTAAAAAGATGAAATTGAACTTCATTCTTGAGAATACCACACTCAACAATACAGAAACAGAATCATTTAAAATAATTTTTGAAGAATCTGAAAATAAATATCACGATGAGGTTTGGGTACTCAAAAGAAAATTGAGAAAAGAACTAAAAGAGGCCTACGATACAATTACTTCTGAAAGTGCATCAAAATATATTAATGTTTATTACCAATTTGAAAAACTCGGTAACAACATTAAATACAAACGAAATCAAAAGCTTTTAAAATCAATTCGCCCTAAAGTGGTCCTAAGTATTCTTCAGCAAGAAAAAGAATTTGACGAAGTAATGTTCAAGCGAATTCGGAATAGTTCAAAAGAGAAACAAAAGGAAAAGGAGAAAGAATAATACGATATCTTTATCCTTGTGAAAATTCATAGAAATATTGCTTTGGGGATAGTTGAAGGACTTCAACAAATTCTAGTAAAAAATGAAGCTTTACTCCCCTGTCTCAATCGGCTTTTAAAACAAAATAGAAAATGGGGTTCAAGAGATCGCCGCCAATTGGGAGAAGCGGTTTTGGATTGCATACGGTGGAAACGCACCTATGAGTATCTGGGAAATCTCAACACCCAGTCAGAAAACTATTATTGGGAGCTATTAGGAATTTGGATTTTAACAAAAAAAACAGGTCTGCCTGAATGGGAAGAAATAGCCTCTTTAAAGAAAGTAAAGATTGAGTTACCACTAGACCTGAAAAATACAGACCGCAAAACTAGAGAGTCACTACCTGACTGGTTAGATGAATTGGGCATAAAAAGTTTTGATGAGGACACATGGAATAAAGAAAGTCAATCGCTAAATAAAATAGCACCCCTCGTTTTACGCGCCAATACGCTTAAAAATGATCCTCTAAGTCTATTAAAATGTTTGAAAAAGGATTTTAACATTAAAGCAACCCAATCCACAACAATACCAGAGGCTTTAATTCTAGAAAAACACCAAAAGCTCAGTCAAAATCCAATTTACCTTAAAGGAGGGTTTGAAATTCAAGATACAAACTCACAACAAGTAGCGCATTGGACCAATCCACAACCTGGAAATCTTGTAGTTGATGCCTGTGCGGGCAGTGGGGGAAAAAGCCTACATCTGGCAGAAATCATGAAAAATAAAGGTAAAATTATTGCCTTTGATCCTCACCAAAATAAACTGGATGAACTTCAGAGAAGAGCAAAAAGAAGTGGGGTCTCTAATATTCAAACCTCTACAATCGATGATTCTAGATTTTACACAAAGCTTAAGGGAACTGTCGATATTGTTCTGATAGACGCTCCATGCAGTGGACTAGGTGTATTGAAAAGAAACCCTGCTGCAAAATGGCAAATGAATCCAGAAAGAATTGGATCCCTAGAGCAACTCCAACAGCAAATTTTAGAAAAGAATGCTGTGCTCGTTAAAAATGGGGGAGCGTTACTTTATGCTACATGCTCAATTTTTCCCAATGAAAATCAAGATCAAATCAGTCGCTTTTTGAGGACCGAGGTAGGAAGTGTCTTTACGCTAGAAAAAGAACAGAGCTTTTTAACGCATCAAACTGGTTTTGATGGATTTTACATTGCCCGTCTAAAAAAAAATAAATATTAATCATTAATAAAATCCAAATATTAATTTCAAAAACAATTGTTACTGCCTTTATGAAAAATCAAACTCCTTTTTCACTTAAAGTTAGAATCATTCACCGCTATTTAGGTTATTTTCTAGCTGGTATAATGACCATGTATGCACTTAGTGGCTCATTGTTGATTTTCAGAAGAACAAATTTTTTTTAAAAAAAGTGATTGAACAACAACAATTTGCTGCAAACCAGAGTGTGGGTGAGTTAAGTTCAAAGCTCAAGACTGGTCTTGAAATAGATAAAAAGAAGTTGATATCATCTATTTTAAAGAAGAAACCTACAATGGAAAAACTGGGATTTCAGAAGTGAAAAGGATGAGGCTTCCCATACTTTAACAAAAAATTGAAAAACTTCACAAAGCGACTACTGAGAGTCCGTTGTACTATTTGAATCTATTTTTGGTGCTTCCTTGCTGTTTTTTATTTTATCTTCTTTTTGGATGTTTACACCCAAAATGCCTTTATTAAAAAAGGGAATGTATTTTGCACCAGCAGGAGCCGTATTAACGATCGTAATGCTATTTGTTTAATCCCAGGGATTAAGACCTAACAGTTTTTCGCCCAGAGTACTTAATTTTGCCATACCGTATTTAGTCTTTTCCCACTTTCTTGGATCACCAGGAAAGGCGTGACCCTCAGGAGCAATCCTATTTTTCCAGGAATTTATTCGCCATTCTTTTAGGGCAAAATTTTCCTCTTCCGCAGGCATCATGGAAATGTATTGTGCGATTCTGACTTTCTCTTTAGAATTATTCGGCCGCCTTCCATGAGGTTCCCGGCTCTTGAACCTCCATCAATCTCCTGCCTCTAATGGAACTTTCACAAAGTGTTTTTCTAAACCTTTTGTATCTGGCTGAAATCTATTGCGGTTTTCTGGTTGTGATTTCTTCCAGCTATCGTAATTTCTGTAAAGCCATGGGATACACTGAAATCCACCCATCTCCAAGTCCGTCTGATCAGCTAAAGCCAAAACTCCTTGTACATTTTGGGGTTTAGTTTCCGGATCGTAATCCCAATGAATAAAACCTTTATACTCAAAACCCGGTTGAATTGGAAAATTGAGATTTGCACGGTCGATAGTTGCCCAAAGTTTTTCTGTCCCCCAAATATCGACAAAGGCATTATACACCCGTTCTGTCTGTCTATTTTCCCAAAGCAACTGATGATTGTAAACCTCAACCATTCCTGTTCCCTGAAGTTCTTTCATTTGCATTTCAGCGCGAGGTGCCGTATACCAGCTTTCTTGATTATTGGAATCTTTTTCCTCAAATTCCCAGAGAAAATCAGCTGTTTTTTTTGCTTGCTCTCGGCTTACTGCATTTTTTATTATGACAAAACCATTGTGCAGCCAAAAATTCCAATCTTCAATACTCAATACCCTAAGGCTATCTGATGTTGCAGAAGTTCTGAGTCCAATGCTACTACTTTTAGCAGTAGATGGATTTCCGGGAATATCTTTATGAGCGTTATTGGGGATTTTTGTTTCTATTTTTTTAAGTATTGTATATGCAATATAAAGAATTAATTCATCATCAGCTTAAGTTTATAGAAATAAATAGCTCGTAAAAACACACTTAATACTTACTTAATTTAAGCTGTGAATAAAAAGAAGATAACTTCAATTATTAGCTTCTTAGTTGGCTTAACTATATGATTTTAATGCCTTATTTTTGTAATTTAATATCACACAGCATGATCCTCTTTTTTGGCGATTCATCAGTCCAAGTTTTTGCAGTAAAATGCAATCAACCACTCACCCACCCTCAAAAAGAAAAATTAAGCTGGTTATTTGGAAATCAGCCACCTTTAGATGACAATACTGTAAATGGGTCCTTTTATGGTCCACGAGCTACCATGGTTACTCCCTGGAGTACGAATGCAGTTGAAATTACACAAAATATGGGTCTAGGAGTAATCGAGCGTATTGAAGTCTATGAGGAAAAAAGTCGCGTTCAAAATCCCGATCCCATGTTAGTTACTTCATATGACATTCTGGATCAAGAGCTCTTTGAAGTCAATTTATTACCAGAGGCTATTCAGCAAATTAATGATATAGCCACTTATAACACAGAAGAGGGTCTTGCTTTAAGTGATGAAGAGGTAAGCTATCTTGAAGAACTTTCAGGATACTTAAAAAGATCACTGACAGATTCGGAAGTTTTCGGTTTTTCCCAAGTAAATTCTGAACACTGCCGACATAAAATCTTCAACGGTCAATTTATAATTGATGGTGAAGAGAAAGAAGAAAGCCTCTTTAAGCTAATTAAAAAAACTTCTAAACTTAACCCCAATACAATAGTCTCAGCTTATAAAGACAATGTCGCTTTTATTGAGGGTCCAGAGATTGAACAATTTGCTCCTCAAAAGGGAGATGTTCCAAGCAGTTACAAAAAAGAAACTGTAAACAGTGTGATTTCTTTAAAAGCTGAAACCCATAATTTTCCAACCACTGTAGAACCTTTTAATGGAGCTGCTACTGGTTCTGGAGGTGAGATTAGAGACCGATTGGCAGGGGGCCAAGGCTCTATACCATTAGCAGGTACTGCTGTTTACATGACTCCCTATTCTAGAGTACAGGAAAGTCGTCACAAAAACCCATTCCAAGAGCGTAAATGGCTGTATCAAACCCCCATAGATATTCTCATTAAAGCGTCTAATGGAGCCTCAGATTTTGGTAATAAATTTGGACAACCTTTAATCGTAGGATCTCTATTAACCTTTGAACACAATGAAAACAACAAAATGTTGGGCTTCGATAAGGTCATCATGCTGGCTGGAGGAATCGGTTATGCAAAGAGAGAACATGCACAAAAAAGAACACCCCAAAATGGAGATAAAATCATCATACTTGGAGGAGATAATTACCGAATAGGTATGGGTGGAGCTGCGGTTTCATCATCTGATACAGGCGTATTTGGAAGTGCTATTGAACTCAATGCCGTTCAACGTTCTAACCCTGAAATGCAAAAACGGGTAGCCAATGCAATTCGAGCTTTGGTAGAAGCGCCAACCAATCCTATAGTTTCCATTCACGATCACGGAGCAGGAGGCCATCTCAATTGTCTCTCTGAACTTGTTGAAGATACTGGAGGAACCATCCATATCGACGCCTTACCCTTAGGTGATCCTACCCTATCAGCAAAAGAGATTATCGGTAATGAATCCCAAGAACGAATGGGGTTGATTTTAGCTCCAAAAGACGCCGCCCTATTAGAAAAAATTGCAAGCCGAGAGCGGGCACCTTTCTACATCGTAGGGGAAGTGACAGAAGATCATCACTTTTGTTTTATTTCTGAAAAAACTGGAGAAAAGCCAGTGGATTTATCGCTTTCAGCGTTGTTTGGAAGTGCACCCAAAACCATAATGGAAGACCAGACCCTTCAAGCTGATTTTTCTATTCTTTCATATAATATTGGACAAATAGAAAACTACATTGAGGCAGTTTTACAATTAGAAGCTGTAGCCTGCAAGGATTGGCTAACCAATAAAGTAGACCGATGTGTAAGCGGTCGAGTAGCACAACAACAAACTGTTGGTGAAATTCAACTTCCTCTTAGCAATTGCGGTGTAATTGCCTTAGACTATACTGGAAACAAAGGAATCGCAACTTCTATTGGACATGCGCCCGTCAGTGGTTTAATAGACTCTGCTAAAGGAAGTATAAATTCTATAGCAGAAGCTTTAACAAATATTGTTTGGGCGCCCCTGGAGGAAGGCTTAAAGAGTGTGTCTTTATCTGCCAATTGGATGTGGCCATGTAATAATGATGGTGAGGATGCGCGTCTTTATAGTGCCGTTCAAGCCTGTTCCGACTTTGCAACAGCTTTGGGTATTAATATTCCTACAGGAAAAGATTCATTGTCAATGAAACAAAAATATCCGGACGGAGAGGTGATTGCCCCGGGTACAGTGATTATTTCTGCCGCGGCCGAATGCTCAACAATTCAAAATATAGTAACCCCAGTAGCTCAACTAGATGGAGGTTCAATTTATTACCTTGACTTTAGCCAAGATGAATTTCACCTAGGAGGAAGCTCTTTTGCTCAAAGCTTAAATGCTATAGGAACAAAAACACCATCAGTCACTGATGCTGCCTATTTTAAAATTGGATTTAATAGCCTTCAAGAGTTTATTAAAAAGGGTATCATTGAGGCAGGACACGATATTGGCTCGGGTGGATTAATTACAAGTTTATTGGAAATGTGTTTCCCTTCCACTTCAATTGGAATGAATCTAGATTTTTCAAGCTTTGAAGAGGATGATTTAGTAAAAATACTTTTTTCAGAAAAACCTGCAGTTGTGCTCCAATCCAAAGAAGATTTAACATCTTTATTTGCTGCTCATGGAATAAAAGTAGACCTATTGGGTAAAGTCAACAGTAGTAAAGTTTTAAAAATTAATGATCTTGAATTGGGCATCTCTAAAATGAGGACCTCATGGATGGCGACTTCAAAGGCATTAGAAAAAAAGCAAACTGCCGTTAATCTGGCAGAAGTTCGTTCAGAGAATGCAGTAAAGCAACCCTTAAAGTTTAAATTTCCGCAAAGTTTTCAGGGCAGGTTGCCTCAACTGAAGTCGAAAAAAATCAAAGCTGCTGTCCTTCGAGAAAAAGGAAGTAATTCAGAAAGAGAAATGGCATATGCAATGGATCTCAGTGGATTTGATGTACGCGATGTTCACATGACAGACCTTATTGAAGGAAGAGAAGATTTGAAAGATATACAGTTTTTAGTAGCCGTCGGTGGATTTTCAAATTCCGATGTACTCGGTTCAGCTAAAGGATGGGCAGGAGCGATCAAGTACAATATACTTGCTAAAGAAGCATTGTCAAATTTTTTCAATAGACCAGATACCCTTTCACTAGGAGTTTGTAATGGATGTCAATTGTTTGTTGAACTTGGATTACTTACCCCAGGGGCTAAACATCAGCCAAAAATGCTTCACAATGATTCGGGTAAATTTGAATGTATATTTACTGCAGTGCGTATTCAAAAAAGTAAATCAATAATGCTCAAAGGTCTAGAGGGGAGTATCCTTGGTATTTGGGCGGCTCACGGTGAGGGTAAATTTGCTTTCCCCGACGCAGAAAGCAAATACGAAATTCCGGCTAAATACCTCTATGCTGACTACCCCTCTAACCCCAATGGATCTGACTTTAATGCTGCCATGCTCAGTTCTCAAGACGGTCGTCATCTTGTAATAATGCCTCATTTGGAACGATCAACTTTTCCTTGGAATTGGGCGCATTACCCTAAGGACAAAAACGATGAAGTATCCCCTTGGATACTCGCCTTTGAAAATGCCTTTTCATGGTTGGATTCTTCTGTTAAGTAAAACTTGCTTATTTACTACAAAATATTTACTATTTTGCAATAAATAGAAGTTTATGACTCCGAGCAGATTATTTGATTTTATAACTTATCAGAAAGAGAACGCCCCATTAGAGAGTTCATTTACTACCAAATACGATGGTAAATGGGAAAGCATTTCTTCTGAGATGTTTTGTGAACAAGCTGAAAGTATCAGTAATGCATTGATTGAATTGGGAATTCAGCCTCAAGACAAGATAGCGATGATCTCATCAAATAATAGAACAGAATGGAGTTTAATCGATGTTGGATTACTTGCTGTTGGTGCTGTAAACGTTCCGATTTACCCAACTATAGCTTCAACCGACTATGAATATATACTTAGTCATTCTGAAAGTCAGTATTGTTTTGTTTCAGATCAGGAAGTATATGACAAAGTAATGGCCATTGAAAAAAATGTAAAATCCCTAAAAAAAATTTACAGCTTTGATAAAATCAAAGGCTGTGCCCATTGGAGTGAGCTTTTGGAGGTTGGTAAAGGTAAGCCACATGACGAAACAGTTCAAATAAGAAAAGATGCTGTCAAACCAGATGATTTAGCTACTATAATTTATACTTCTGGAACTACTGGCGTTCCTAAAGGGGTTATGCTGAGTCACCACAATGTTGTTTCAAATGTACTTTCAAGTTCAAAACGATTACCTCTAACTATAGGTAATGCATCTGCTTTAAGTTTTCTTCCAGTCTGTCATATTTTTGAGCGAGTAATTTTATATATCTATATGTACAATAGCGTTTCTGTTTATTTTGCAGAATCTCTCGAAACTATTGCAGACAACTTGCGAGAAATAAAACCTCAGGTCATGACAGCCGTACCTCGCTTGTTAGAAAAAGTTTATGATAAAATTTATGGAAAAGGGGAAGAATTAAGCGGAATCAAACAAAAGCTCTTTTATTGGGCAGTTGATCTTGGTTTGCAATATGAACCTTATAAACAAAATGGAGCTTGGTATGAGTTTAAACTTAAAATAGCACGTAAACTCATACTCTCTAAGTGGAAAGAAGCACTTGGTGGCAATCTTGAATTGATAGCCTCGGGAAGTGCAGCTTTGCAACCTAGACTAGCAAGAGTATTTACTGCGGCAGGCATGACATTAGTCGAAGGCTACGGACTGACTGAAACCTCTCCTGTAATTTCGGTCAACGACATGAGGAAAAGTCATTTTCGCATTGGTACGGTAGGGAAAGTCATTGACGGTGTAACTGTCAAAATCGCAGAAGATGGTGAAATTCTATGTAAAGGCCCCAACGTCATGGTGGGATACTACAAAGAAGAAGAAAAAACAAAAGAGGTAATGAGTGGCGACTATTTTCACACTGGAGATATTGGTGAAATAGATGCTGATGGATTTTTAAAAATAACTGACCGTAAAAAAGAAATGTTTAAAACTTCTGGAGGAAAGTATATCGCTCCTCAGGTAATTGAAAACCAAATGAAACAGTCCCTCTTTATAGAACAAATAATGGTAGTGGGCGCTGGAAGAAAAATGCCCACTGCACTAATACAACCTAATGTTGAGTATGTAATCAACTGGCTAAAAGAGGAGGGGGTAAGTTGTACATCACTTGCATCTGCTGTTAAGGAAACGAAATTGATTGAAGTGTTTCAAAATGAAATTGACACTCATAACCAACACTTTGGCTCTTGGGAACAAATTAAAAAGTTTCAGCTGACCCCAGAAGAGTGGACGATAGACGAGGGACACCTTACCCCTACTATGAAACTTAAAAGAAAAGTTATCAAAGACAAATACGAAGGCTTAATCGAATCCATGTATGCTTAAAAATTAACAAATGACTGTCCCTAAACTTTTTATCTTTTTATTATGCGTGCATAGTATTTTTTAATATATTTGATTTGATGAGACAAAAAACTTTTGACAGCGTCTTACGCTCCACATGGAACTTGGTGAGCAGGATGTATAATAAAGAAGCAAATAAGTTTGATTCAACTATGGCCACGGGTTTTGCCTTATTAAGTATTGATGCGGAGGGTACACCCTCTACTACACTTGGTCCGAAGATGGGTATGGAGCCAACCAGTTTATCCAGACTATTGAATACCATGGAAGAACGGGATTTGATTTATAGAACACAAAATCCAAATGATGGAAGAAGTATCCTTATACACCTTACTCCTTTTGGAAAAGAAAAAAGGGAAGATTCTAAAGCGGTAGTTCTTCATTTCAATCAAATAATTGAAAAGTCATTAAGTACGGAGAAGATTGCTGTTTTTTTTGAAGTCATGAGTTGCATCAAAGAAAATGCGCAGAATTTTGAACATTTTACCCCAATCCTAAAAACAGAATAATTATGGAAACAAAGTCACAAAAAGAAGTAAACGGAGGTTCATTTTTAATTTCTAAAATCGATCCAGATCAGGTATTTACCCCTGAAGATTTTTCTGATGAACAACGCATGATGAAAGAGGCAGTGATTGAATTTATTGAACGAGAAGTTTGGCCTAATAAGGAGCGTTTTGAAAAAAAAGATTACGCCTTTACTGAAAGCTTAATGAAGAAAGCTGGAGAACTTGGGTTTCTTGGTATTCCAGTTCCAGAGAATTACGGAGGCATGGGAATGGGATTTGTGTCTACCATGCTTGTCTGTGATTATATTTCAGGAGCTACTGGATCTCTTTCTACGGCTTTTGGAGCGCATACTGGTATTGGTATATTACCCATATTACTCTATGGAACCGAAGTTCAAAAAAAGGAGTTCCTCCCTAAACTCGCTTCAGGAGAGTGGTTTGGATCTTATTGCTTGACAGAGCCTGGAGCCGGTTCAGATGCCAATTCAGGAAAAACCAAAGCAGTATTATCAGAAGATGCAAGTCATTACGAGATAACAGGTCAGAAAATGTGGATCTCAAATGCTGGTTTTGCCAGTTTATTTATTGTTTTTGCTCGTATTGAAGATGATAAAAATATAACGGGTTTTATAGTCCCTTTAGAAGAAAACAATGGTATTGAATTGGGTGAAGAAGAAAATAAACTGGGAATTCATGCATCATCCACTCGACAAGTCTTTTTTAACAAAACTAAAGTTTCTGTTGAAAATGTATTGGGTGAACGCAATGGAGGATTTAAAATAGCAATGAATGCACTAAATGTTGGAAGAATCAAACTTGGAGTTGCCTGTTTAGACGCCCAAAGAAGGATAACTACTAAATCTATTGAATATGCTAATGAACGCATACAGTTCAATAAGCCTATCGCTTCTTTTGGTGCAATTAAAGAAAAAATTGCTGAAATGGCTAGCTCTTGCTATGTAGCAGAATCTGCATGCTATAGAGCTGCACATGATGTAGAACTAAGAATCCAAAACAACCTAGACAAAGGGATGAGTCACCAGGAAGCTGAACTTAAAGGAGTAGAAAATTTTGCCATAGAATGTTCTCTTATTAAAGTTGGAGCGTCAGAAGATATACAAAATTGTGCTGATCAGGGAATTCAAATTTTAGGTGGCATGGGGTTCTCTTCTGATACACCAATGGAATCCGCTTGGAGAGATGCTCGAATTGGAAGAATATATGAGGGTACAAATGAAATTAACAGAATGTTATCCATAGGCCTATTACTCAAAAAAGGTATGAAAGGAGAATTAGATCTTATGCCTGCTGTAATGCAAGCAGCAATGCGTTTGGGTTCAGAAAAAGCAAAAGAAATAATAGACGGACCACTAGCACAAGAGCACCAATTAATTGAAAATTTTAAACAACTGTTCCTTATGATTACTGGAAATGCTACACAAAAATACGGAACTAAGCTTGAAGAAGAACAACAGGTGCTTCAAGCCCTGGCAGATGTATTGATAGAAATCTACTTTAGTGAATCTGCTATATTGAGAACCCTTAAAAACTGTAATCGAAGTGGGTTAAGTAGTCAAGAAATTCAGATTTCAATGACAGAAAATTATGTTTTTGAAGCTCAAGGTTTGATCACCAAACGAATCAAAGAAGTCATGCTTCATCTTTCAGGTGAAAATAAAGACGAACGCATTCAATTGCTTGAGGTACTCCAAAAGCATGGAGAATATATTGACCACCCAGACAGTTTTGGACTCAGGACTAAGATTGCGGATCATTTGATTAAGGAAAATAAATACTGTTTCTAAAAGACAAACAGTTCTCTATACATCCGACACCCTAAAGTGTCGGTTTTTTTCTACCTTTTACAAAAAAAATGATGAAATATATTTATATACTTTTTATCATCCTGAACTTAAGTACTGGCTTTGCCCAAGAAAACCATAAAATATACGATATCATTGATGCCGTTTCCAAAGAAAATATTAAGCAGAATATTGAAAAATTAGTCAGTTTTGGAACACGACATACTTTAAGTGATACCCTATCCAAATCACGGGGAATTGGTGCAGCAAGAAGATGGATAAAATCTGAATTTGAAAAAGTTTCTGATACCTGTGACGGATGCCTTGAGGTATTTTATCAAAAAAATTACTTTACCCCTGAAGACGGAGATCGAATTGTAAAACCCGTTTGGATCAATAATGTAGTTGCCATACAAAGAGGAACAACCTATCCGAATCAATTCATTATTATGAGTGGTGACATAGATTCCAGAATTTCTGATCCAATTAATTATATTGACGACTCCCCTGGAGCCAACGACAATGCTTCAGGTATGGCTGGGACCATAGAGGTCGCAAGAGTACTTTCTAAATATGCCTTCGAAAAAAGTATTATTTATGTAGGTCTTTCAGGAGAAGAACAAGGACTATTCGGAGGCAAAGGCTTGGCAAAACATGCACAAAAACAAGGCTGGGAAATCATTGGAATTCTGAACAACGACATGATCGGAAATATAAAAGGGGTGGATGGTGTGATTGACAATCGGAGTTTTAGAATTTTTTCAGAACCAGTGCCTGCAAATGAGTCTGAGATAGCTCGAAAAGGACGTCGTTTTTATGGGGGTGAAGTTGATGGGATTTCAAGGCAACTGGCTCGTTATGTTCATAAAACAGTACGATACTATATGCCTGAAATGAATCCAATGATGATCTACAGATTAGATCGATTTGGAAGAGGAGGTCATCACCGTCCTTTTAATGATGTTGGCTATGCAGGCATCCGTATTATGGAGGCTCATGAAAACTATGTCATGCAGCACCAAGATATACGAGTCGAAAATGGAATTAACTATGGTGATGTCATTTCGGGTGTTAACTTTGCGTATGCAAAAAAACTGACTGCCGTGAATGCTATCAATCTGGCTAGTTTAGCTTGGGCCCCACCAGCAGTGAAAAAACTATCTATTGGTGGAATTGTTCAAGCCTCAGTAAAATTAAAATGGGAAAAAGTAAACGATCCAAATGTTAAAGGATATAAGATTTATTGGAGGGATACAACTAGCCCTTTTTGGCAATACGAACGTTTTGTTGGAGACAAAGATTCCCATACTTTAGAGGGAATTGTAATTGATAATTACTTTTTTGGTATTTCAAGCGTTGGTAAAAATGGGTTTGAAAGTCCCGTTGTATTTCCTAATTCTATATTTAGATAGTATAATTTGAATTTGAAAGTGTTTTTAAAAAGGTTTCTCATAACATACATCACTTTTTTGTTTCTTATTTCATGTAGTAAATCAAAAGTTACTATGAATGAAATAGATATCGTTTATGATAATAAACAAATGTTGTTTAAAAAAAATTCTAAACTATATACTGGATTAATTTTTGAACATTATGATAATGATGGCATTAAAATTGAGATTAATGTAATAAATGGATTAAAAGATGGATTTTTTAAACAGTATTATAGAAGTGGAAAAATTCAAGTTGAATCGAATTTTAAAAAAGGGCATTTATTTGGAAAATTTACTTCTTTTCATGAGAACGGAAATGAACAAATCATTGCATTTTATAAAGAAAATCTAAAAACGGGGAGTTTTGAAGAGTTTTATGACAATAAAAGGCTAAAATTTTGTGGCAGTTATTTTAATGGTATTAAAATTGGACAATTTGAAGAATATTTCAAAACTGGTGGCAAAGCAATTTATAATTATTAATGTTTTTTTATTTTTTAATTCAATCCTGTACTAAAATTATTCCAATTAGTGATTTAGTATTTAAAGATTGCATAATATATTCAAATAATCAGCCTTTTACAGGCAAATACAGTCTAAATAAAGAAAATCAATATATTTTAACCAAGGTATTAAGAGGTAGAATGATAAATGAAAAAACATTTATTAATGACTTACTTTTGATGGAAAAAAAATATGATTCTTGTGGTTCTGGATACCAAATTGTTTATGGATTAAAGGGACAAATTTTAAGTGAAGGTCAATTCAAAAATGAAAAAAGAGTAGGTAGTTGGAAATATTTTAAAAATGATAGTATATACTTTGTAAAATTTTAAAAGTAATTATCTATCTGTAATCTTTTATATTGGCCTCTTCTGTTTCTTAGAAAACGACTAAAATCAAAACTTAAATGTAGATCAAATATTCTAGGTGGATATCTATAAGTCGTTGTTAAATCCTGAATAGAAAAAGCATAAGAAACACCAAAGTCAAAATTTTCATAGGTTAGCCCAACACTTAAACCTATATTCAAAAAAGAAAAATCATCAAATAATCCAAATTGTTGATTCACACCTGCGCTAAATTCACCTAGTTGAAATTCTTGAGATGAAAAAAAGTTAATTGATTCAGAGTCTCTTCTTATGGATGCATAAGTATATAAATAGGAGTATCTGGGCAAAAATCTTCTGTCATATGGATTTAAATTGAATTCATATGCAGCTTGCATACCATAAGATATTGGAACAACAAATTCAACATCGGTATCGTATGCCACATTTGGTCTATTCAAATAATCAAAATTAATTCCTATTAAAAAGTCTGTGTTATGGACTAGAAATGAAGCACCAAGATCTGTATAGTTTTTTGAAAAAAAGAATTCTGATAAAGGATCAATTGACTCTTGGTTAATATATCCAGTAATTGAATTTATTTGATCTTCAAAAATTAATTCTGATGGATTTAAGTTCTTTGAAACAAAACCTACATTAACCGAAGGCAAAAACCATAATTCATTACCAAGTTCGACTTTATATATATAACTTAGATTTAAATCGTTTTTTTTAAATCCATTACTTGGAGCAGTATAGTTATTAAACTGAATTCCTAAACTAAAATCTGATGAGTCAAATGAATAAGACCCATAAAAGAATTTATTATTTTGTGTGATGTTTGGA
>CAZOWC010000009.1:12357-17858 GCA_964583375.1 uncultured Flavobacteriaceae bacterium | reverse complement strand
AAGGCACTTCTTTGTATATTGTGATAATTAACTGTAAATGAATTTATGATGAGAAAGCTACTATTTGTGTTATGTATTTATTTACCTGCAATCTTGACTGCTCAGCAATGGGTAACTCCTGTAATTGAAGGGTATGGAAAAATCAAGTATTCAAGAGATGTTGCCGTACAACCAGATACTAATTTAGAATACAAAATGGTTTACAAGATTACGACTAGTGAAACAAGGGAAGGAATTAATAAAGGATTGAATGGGATTGCTCATGCTATAAATATGTTGGGCTGTGCAAATATTTTAAATACTAACGTTAAAATTGTAGCAACTATTCAGGGCCCAGCAACCACAATAGTTCTTAAAGATAGTGCCTACCAAGAAAAATTTGGTAAAAAAAATCCAAACACTGAGGTTATAAAACTTTTATCCAACTACGGGGTAAAATTGTTTGTTTGTTCTCAAGCTACAGCTTATAAAAAAATTGAGAATTCTCAAATAAATCAGAATGTTGAAGAAGCACTCTCTGGCTCAAGCGTACTTATAAATTATCAATTGAATGGATACGCTTTAATGCAATAAAAACTTAATTTACTAGTCTATTTTCTCTTTACAAGCAATTTACTCAATCAAAAAAATGTTGAAGATCTAGAGAAGAAAAGTGCTTTAACCAAAAATAGATATATACTAATCACATAGACAATCACAAAGGTCTTAAAAGAGTCTATTTTAAAATGTTTACTCTCTCAGATTACAATGTCAATATTAGGGCAAAATTTTCTTGTTCTTATATTACTGAAAATCACATACACACCAGTACTAAATTAAGACCAAGATGGGGAGCACTTAATAGCGAGCCATAAAGCTTAAGGGGAGTAACTTAGGCGATAGGGTGGAGTCTAAATACAAGGGATGTTTTGGTGTTCCTCCCAATGATAGATCAATATAGTAAAGGGGTATATTCAGGTCATCAAGCCGGTGTTTTGGATCAATTTTATCGATTATTGGTTGATTTCCCCAAGCACAGATTCCAATCTTGCACAGTTTACTCATTTCTAATAAATGAGCCTGATTTTGTTCTCCTTTAGCATTTATTGATTTAAACAATCCTTTTGGTTGTGAACAGCGGTAGGGAAATAAATTTCCTACATACAGCCCCCCATAGTCCCAAGATTTAGCAAAACCTATACACCGTCTAATTGTTGGGTCGTCCATTGTTGAATCTGCAGTTGACGGATTCAACATGATAAACAATACCTTTGGTTTTTTATCATCCCAAATACGCCAAAGGCGATAACGGTACATTTTGCATTTAGAAAAGGCGGCCCCTTTAATTGTGTTTTTAACTGATATTGAATCCACTAAATTCACTTTTATAATTCCTTGACTTTAAAAAGAACACTTATTTATTTTAATAACAACTCAAGACCAAAGTTAGATTATTTTTCAGCTCTTATGTTTGGGTTAGTAATTTGAGGTTTTTTGATATCTTACACAACCAAAATTAAAGTTGATAATCATGAAGAAGATCTTATCGTATTTCCTACTTGTTGCTATAGTTCTCAGCTGTAAAAATCAATCCCATGGAGCTGCTGAACACGACCAACATACGGCCGGTAAAAAAACTGTTGCTTCAACAAAGAAGAATTTAAGCCCACAAACATTTGCTATGAATATGATAGGCGATGCCCATATTCATATTGACTACTCTTCCCCTAGTATAAATGGAAGGATAATTTTTGGAGACCTTTTGCCTTTTGGTGAGGTATGGCAATCCGGAACTCATAAGGCTACTTGGTTTGAAACCAATAAAGACTTATTGATTGATAATAAAGTTTTAAAAGCCGGAAAATACGGGTTATTTACAATTCCGTCTAAGGAGGAATGGACGGTTATTTTTAACACCAACTGGGATCAATTTGGGGAAGCCGATTATGACCAAAAGGACGATGTACTCCGATTTAAAGTAAAACCTGAATATACCGAAAACGCAGTGGAAAACTTAATATATAAGGTAGCAAGATTAAGTGATTCCGAGGGCAAAGTTTCCTTAAGTTGGGAGAATATAAGTATTGGGTTTAAGCTCAAAGTGGAGTAGTTTAAAGTGCAATACCCAGTTTGGAAAGAGGCATTCCTTGATATTTTTTTAAACTAAAACAATGAGTAAAGCTTAATAAGCTTTATTCTTTTTTAAATTATCCACTTCCCTTTTTCCAAAATACATGTCGCCTATTTTGCCGATGACTTCATTAGTGAGATCAAGGGCACTACCTTTTGATTTAAGGGGGAAGCGGCTTCCGTCAAAGGATACCAATAGATTTTCTTTTTGACTGATTATAATCGAGGTATGCAGATATATGCTGAGGATTTCTTTTAAAGAGTGGGACCATTTTGGATGCTTGGTTTCAAAAACTTCAATTGAATTAATCGTCGTATACAGCACTCGCTTGTTGGCACTAAAAGAAAGATCTTCTCTTGGTTTGGCTTCTATTTGTTTTTGCGCATTCATTTTAGATCCTAGTAGCAGCATTATGACCACAGCTGGACAGACCAAAATTAATTTAGTGATTTGAAGTTTGTAAGTGTATCCGTTTAGCATACAATCGTTAGAATAGTTTGTTAAATTTAAGCATTACTAAATATATAGTTATAGTTGGAATTATTTTGATTGAAATTCATTCCTTGTAAAACCGTTTGTTGATTAATAGCTCCCCAAATACCAATTTTTGACTTGTACCCCTACGCCAATAAAAACAGTCAAAATTATTATATAAGATGGAAAAATAGGTAGGAAATCAAAACAGGTTGGGTGAATTAAACTGATGCAGAACAAAGGGGTTCTATTGTTGAAGAATAAAGCTTACAGGTAACTTCCATAAAAGCTGAAATGAAAAGAGTAAAATATTAAGCTATACTAATAAGAATTTCAAACCCACCAGTTAGAAGATTTTTTTAATTAAAATAATGATATTTAATGGATCTAATTTGTAAATTTAGATCACTAACCATAAATCAACATATATGAATTACGATCGCCGAAAATTTTTCACTTCAATTGCATTGGGCGTTGGAGCCACAGCTTTCCCAAACTTTATAGAAGATTTTGATCAGCTAGATCCTGTCAAAGTAGCTACCGATATCGATCAGGAGGAGATTTCCCTCTGGTTTAAAAAAATTAAAGGAGATCACCGTGTAGTGTATGATGGAAGTGAACCTCACAATACCCTTCCCATAGTTTGGAACTGGGCTTTTTTAGAATCCAATAAATCTGTTGGGGTAAAGGACTCTAACATGACTGCGATGACTGTATTAAGGCATTCAGGGATAGTCTTTGCATTCAATTCTTCTGTATGGAAGAAGTTCAAGTTGGGAGAATTGGTATCCTTTAACGATAATCAAACGGGAAAGCCATCATTAAGAAATACTGTTTATGAGCCCATGGAAGGCGACATGCCATTGCCTCCAATACAAGGGATAAAAGACTTGCAAAGTCGTGGGTCGATGTTTTGTGTTTGTGATCTTGCAACACGAGTTTACGGTTCAGCAGTAGCGAGTAAAATGAACTTAGATCCTGATGATGTATATGCAGAAATGATAGAGGGCATCTTACCTGGGATTAAACTTGTACCATCAGGTGTAATGGCATTAGGCCGTGCACAAAATGAAAATTGTGCTTATATTTTTGCAGGCTAAAAAGGAGTAGTATTCTCTAAGATTAAATTAAAAAAGTTAATTTAGAGATACTATACCTATTGATGAAGAAAATATATTTAGTATTATTTTTAATGGTGCTTTCTTTTGCAGCCGCACAACAAGAGAGTTATTATTCCTTGTATAGGTACCATATGAATGTAATCAACCCGGCTTATGCGGGAGCTGAGGCGACTAATATGTTTTCCTTTACTTCACGCCAACAGTGGGCTTCTATGGATAATGCTCCATCAACATTGGCATTTTCATATTCTTCAGCTCGAAAGAATAATGTTGGTTTGGGAATTTCTTTGGTATCTGATAAAGTGTTTGTAGAGCAGCAAACTTTTGCTTATGTTGATTTTTCATACATGCTTGAAATAAATAAAAATACGCAACTTTATTTAGGCTTAAAGGGAGGAGGAAATTTTTACAATGCTGACCCTAGTGGACTTGCAACCTATTCAATTTTTACAGACCCAACAAAACAACAAATCTCTAGCTTTAATCCTAATGTAGGTCTAGGAGCGTTTTTAAATGGAGAAAAATTTTGGGTTTCATTTTCTATTCCGAGACTCTTTAATGTCACTCGAGATAGGGATTTGGCGATCACTTCCAAAGACCGAGTTCACTCCTATTTGGGAGGTGGGGTATACGTTCCCTTGTCTTCAAACTTATTGTTTAAGCCCTCACTTTTAATCAGAAAAGTAAGCGGACTTTCAGCAACTACTGACCTTACAGCAATGTTGAATTTGAAAAGTTTTTTTGAATTTGGAGTTTCCTTCCGAACCAGTAGTGCAATGACAGTAATGACAGTAATCGCTTTAGGAAATTTTGAAGTTGGATATGCCTATGAGGTTCCGACAGAGAGCTCATTGTCTCAACTCAATTTAAAGACGCATGAATTATTACTTAGATTTAATCTTGGGAAAATTAAGCAAGAATCTGATTCAAACGAAGAAGAAGAAGAGTAATAGCTCATCAACGCACAATCCTGGAAAAACGAAGGGCGCATATTAAACCGACTACTGAAAAGCCCACCAGGTAGATAAAAACATATTGGTGCCCCATTAGACCGGGGAAACGATCTAGATAATACCCCATTAGCGGCCCTGCAAAAATATCAGGGGTATAGCCAGTAAGAGAAATTATTCCTACTGCAGTTCCAGTTAAAGCTAAAGAAATTTTCCCTTCTTGCATAACGGCAAAATAAAGTGCTCTAATAGCATAAGTCCCAACAGCCAATATGATAAGAGAAAGAAAAAACAACAGGTTTAGATTAGATTTAATGACACCAGAGGCAAAAAGTACGGAGCCTAAAAGCATAATAAGGAATCCTATAGTAATCCATAATATACTTTTTGATCGGTCGGCTAAAAAGCCAAAGAGTACACATGCAATTGGCCTTAGATACAGTTGGAGCGAACCTATATTTGCTGCTTCTAATTCGTTATAATTCATTACCTCTGAAGCGTATAAGGAATAAATATCAGTAACCTTGTATCCAAAATAAGCACAGAAAATAATCAGCATCAAAAGCCAAACAGATTCCAATTTTAGCACTTTTAGAATATCTTTCAACGAATGAGACGAAAAAGATATACCCTGTTCCTCTTCTGGTTTTATGTTAAGGTAAAAATAGACCAAGACTCCCGAAAGGGCAACTACAAAAGAAGAAAATAAAATTACATATTTAAAAGCATTTTGCCGATCCAAAATATTAGCAGCTTGTACATCGGTTTCTAAAAAGATGGAATAAATAAATACACCAATTGTTCCCATGAGTGCAGCTACAAGCCCTCTACCTCCGTCAAGAAACC
>CAZOWC010000009.1:0-12347 GCA_964583375.1 uncultured Flavobacteriaceae bacterium | reverse complement strand
CCCTGGTTTTTTGTACCTCCCCATATACGAGTGCCTTTAATCATCGCACTCCAAAAAAGGAATACTGTAGTAAATCCCCAATAACCATAAATTATTTGCAACACAAAAAAAGATGGATAAGTCGCAAGTAAAAGTCCTCCCAATGAGGTTAAAATCAAAGAAATTGCAATAAGTTTACCAGGTAATAAACGGTCGGCTAATGATCCTCCAAAAATGTAAGAAAAAAGAGCAACCGTTCCATAAACCGAAAACAAACTCCCCAATTCAACATTAGTTAAATTAAATACATCCAAAAAAGTGGGTCTAAAAACTCGAGATAAAAAGTAGGGAAGAATAAAGACTAATTCGCCAGATAAAATAAGGAGAAAAATGCTGAGAAAAGAACCTTTGCTTGATGTTTTATTCTTGCTAACTTCGATACTTTAAAACTACTAAATTTTTTCCTTAACTTATGATAAACAGCCTATGAGTAGATTCAAATTATGCGAGGGTTGTAAAAAAGAATACAATGTGATGTACAGAGTGCAATATAAGACCGATCATTTATGGTACTTTTTATGTAAAATTTGTGTTGTTGAAGTTAAACCAAACAATCATCACTATCGTTATGGAGGTACATGGAAGGGCTAATAAGCATAAGAATTAATGAAAAAAGAATACCTCTATGCTTTGTTATTTTCAATTGCTTTAGCAGTCTTTTTATATTTAAAATTTGGATTTATATTAATTCTGTTTATTCCACCCATTTTTCTATATTTTTTTAATAAAAGGAACTAAAAAAACCCTCAAAATTAAGAGGGTTTTATTTTTAAAAGACTTGAAAAGCTTATTCTAGCATCATTACTTTTCTAATGACAACAGATTCGCGTAAATCTCTAATATTCAACATTTTTTCATAGTTTATGTCTGCGTCCCAAGCTTGAACATTAGCAGCAGTTTTAACAAAGTCTGTATAATTTGAATACCAGTCTACTGTAAAGTAATTCCAATAAATATCGGTTCCCACTTTGTCTATTCTTCTTCCTAAAGACCAACCACTACGTGGATCATTTTTACCTAGCCCCCCTTTGTAAAGCTCTAATTCCATAGTTTCATAGGTCTTGTTTTTTCCCTGTGCAACCTTCATAAAATTAATGACACCTATATCATCAGGTAGGCTAACGCCACTTGTTTTTCCGATGTCTTTTACTCCCACAAACATTGCTTCAGCGACAATATTTCTCTTTTCTCTCACATCTTCCATAAATGTTCTCCAGTCATTATCGGTCATATTCGGAAGTGTTTCAGAACGCATTTTTCTCCAGTCGTCCCAATTCCGTTCTTTTTCCATTTGGCTGATAGTCATAGGCTCAACAATGATATGGCTAAACACTGCTTGTGGATTTCCCACAACTTCCCAAAGATGCCACCCAGACTGATAACCTGCGTTTATACGAGCTTGTGCAAATTTTGAAAACTTCTCCTTTAAATCTTCAGCATAATTGTTTCCTTCTTCTACCTTAATAAAGGTTTGTTTGAGGACTACTTTTTCCTGTGCATTCACCCCAAAAGTAAAAGTGAATAATAACAGCATGCATAAATAAATGTGTTTCATTTCAATTGGTTTATAATTATTACTACCAATGTAGTATTTTTTCATTTAAAGAAAAAGGATTTAAACGAAAGGAGCGAACTTAATCATAGTTGACTTCGATTATAATTTCATTTTTTCGATTAAAAAATTTATACGGGGAGTTATAGCCCAATATAACAGGAGGACCTTTAAATTTAATTTTATTTTTTTCCAAAGACTCTTGAAGGAGTTTGGTATAGTAATTTATCTTTGATGTATTGGAGTAGCCGCCGTATTCAATCGCTGCAAAATAGGCTTCTTTTGATTGAATGATTTTGACACTTTTATTTTGAGGTCTAGGAGCTTGTTCTAGGTTGCTTGGTAGCACAAATGACATTTTTTCACTACCCTCTGTTTTTTCCAAATGGACAGGGGTTGTCATTGCGATTTTAAGATTAGATTCGTTAAATCCAGAGATGTATTGAAAGAGCTTTCTAAAATTTTGTTCAGACCCTGGACTACTTTTGGTCTGAACCATAGCTACTGTGGGGTAATATCTGATATCAAAATTATCATAGCTTTTAATCAGTTTAAAGGGTTGGGATTCATAGCCTTGTGACATAAATAGTAAAATTAATAATGGAACAAATTTCATAGCATTTAATTTCATATATAAGGTCAAGGTACTAAAATCTCACTGTACCGATTGATTTATAAAAACCTAGAGATTTAAAAATAATAGTACAAACAGGACCTGTTTACTTATTTAATTTTTACTTTCGCAACCGAAGGGCTTCACACCCTTCTTTTTTAAAAGGATAATAAGGCTATGGTTGGCTGGACTTATCCTTTTATTTTTTTGAATTGGTTGAAAGAGTCGTTCAATTGTGTATTTTTAGTGTTAAAGAACCACTTAAAATGCAACTATCGTTATGTCAAATTTCAGTCTCAAAGGAAGAACAGCATTAATCACTGGTGGAGGGAGTGGGATTGGAAAAGCAATAGCGACTACTTTTGCAAACCAAGGAGCCAAGATCCTTATTTTTGAAACTGATTCAAATGCTGCGGAGCAGACCGTCGCTGAAATTCTAGAGATAGGAAACACTGCTGAAGCCCATTTAGTAGACGTTACCGAGTTTGACCAAATAAACACCCTAGTTCAATCAATTGCTGAAAAAGATTCTATTGATGTATTAGTAAACAATGCAGGTATCGCTCATATAGGCACAGCAGAATCAACAGTAGAGAGAGATTTTGATCGCCTATATAATGTCAATGTGAAAGGGGTGTTTAATTGTACTAAAGCCTGCATTCCTTTTATGAAAAATGCAGGAAAGGGAGCAATTGTCAACATGGCTTCTATAGCAGGATCTGTAGGGATAAAAGATCGCTTTGCGTACTCAATGACCAAAGGCGCGGTTTTGGCGATGACCTACTCTATAGCCAAAGACTTTTTGGAGTACAACATACGCTGTAATTCAATCTCACCAGCTCGAGTACATACTCCTTTTGTAGATGGGTTTATTTCAAAAAATTATCCTGGGCAAGAAAAAGAAATGTTTGAAAAATTATCAAAAACACAACCCATCGGAAGAATGGGAACTCCAGAGGAAATCGCTACTCTCGCATTGTACTTGAGTTCAGACGAAGCGGGATTCATTACAGGTACGGATTATCCCATAGACGGAGGTTTTATAAAATTAAACGGAAAATAAGTATATGAAACTGATTCGATTTGGAACAAATGGTAACGAAAAACCAGGAGTACAACTTCAAGACGGTACTCGAATTGATGTTAGTGATTTTTTAGAAGATTACAATGAGGAATTTTTTGGTTCAGGAGGTATTCAAGCTCTTGAGTCATGGTTGGTTAACAACCAAACTCATTGTGCTGTTATTGACCCTAGTGTTCGATTGGGGGCTCCTCTAGCGAGGCCTTCTAAGATTGTTTGTGTTGGCTTAAATTATGCGAAACACGCAGAGGAAAGTGGTATGGAACCACCAAAAGAGCCGGTACTCTTTTTTAAAGCAACATCTGCAATTGTGGGTCCAAATGATAATATTATCATCCCCAAAGGGAGTATCAAAACAGATTGGGAAGTGGAACTTGCTGTAGTAATCGGAGCCAAGGCTTCTTATGTTAGTAAAGCTGATGCATTGAGTCATGTTGCAGGTTACGTATTACACAATGACGTTAGTGAACGTGAATTTCAAATAGAACGATCCGGTCAGTGGGTCAAAGGCAAAAGCTGCGATACGTTTGCACCTCTGGGACCTTTTATTGCAACAACTGACGAGATAGCTGATCCTAATGAACGGAATTTATGGCTTAAACTCAACGGGCAAACCATGCAAAACAGCAGCACAGAGGATTTTATTTTTAATGTTCAAGAACTGATTAGTTATATTAGTCAGTTTATGACTTTACTACCTGGCGACATTATTTCTACGGGCACACCCTTTGGTGTAGGATTGGGATTAAATCCTCCTAAATATCTTGTACCTGGTGATGAAGTTGAGTTAGGAATAGATGGTTTGGGAGTATCAAAACAAAAGGTTGTTGCACACAAAGACCAAGGATGAAAATCGATTCACATCAACACTTTTGGAACTATAATCCCCAGCGAGATGCGTGGATTGATGAATCAATGAAAGTAATCCAAGCAGATTTTTCCCCATCGGATTTAGAACCCCATCTGCAACATCATAAGATCGATGGCTGTATCGCTGTTCAGGCAGATCAATCAGAGGAAGAAACAGAATTTTTACTTGAACTAGCTGCTGAGTATGCCTTTGTAAAAGGAGTTGTGGGTTGGATTGATTTACGAGCAGCAAATGTAGAAGAACGCTTGGAATATTTTTCTCAGAACAGCTTTTTTAAGGGAGTTAGACATATTGTTCAGGCTGAAAAAGAAGATTTTCTTGTGTCTGCTGATTTTCAAAAAGGGATCAGTACATTAAGTCAATTTAATCTTCCCTTCGACATTTTAATTTTCCCAAATCAATTAGAATCAGCCATTCAAATGGTAAATCAATTTTACGATCAGGAGTTTGTATTGGACCATATTGCAAAACCGTATATAAAAAAACAAATCTTACACCCTTGGAAAAGTTTAATTCATGAATTAGCAAAAGCACCTAATGTGTCCTGTAAAATTTCTGGGCTTATTACTGAGGCTGATTTAAAAAATTGGGAAGTGGGGCAAATCGAACCCTATCTAGATGAGGTTTTTAATGCCTTTGGAGAAGATCGAGTTCTATTTGGATCAGATTGGCCCGTTTGTTTATTGGCAGGGGGCTATGATGAGGTAGTCAGTTTGGTTTCAAATTATACGGTTGACTTTTCTTCTAAGGCAAAAGAAAAACTTTTTGGAGTAAATGCAGCTAAAATTTACAACATTAAAGAATAAGGGATATGGATTTACAATTGAAAGGGAAAGTCGTAGTTGTAACAGGAGGCTCTAAAGGAATTGGTTATGGGATATGTGAACAGTTGATTCAAGAAGAAGCTCAAGTTGTAATCATCGGTAGAAATAAAGAAACAATACCAGAAGCAGTAAACCAACTTTCAGCTGCAGGGGGAAAAGCGGGTTTTGCTTATGCTGAACTTACAGATGCTGATGCATGTAAAAAAGCTGTTCAAGAAGTACTTGATCAGTATGGGATAATTGATGGATTGGTTAACAATGCAGGGGTTAATGATGGTGTAAGTTTGGCTAAAGGAGATTTCGAGACCTTTACCCAATCACTCAACAAAAATCTTACGCATTATTTTATGATGGCTCATTATTGCTTACCCGCCTTAAAAAAAACCAAAGGAGCTATTGTAAATATCGGTTCAAAAACAGCTGTAACTGGACAGGGAGGAACCTCAGGCTATGCAGCTTCAAACGGAGGGAGGAATGCGCTCACCCGTGAATGGGCAGTAGAATTACTTCCCTATTCAATTCGAGTAAATTCTGTCATCGTTGCGGAATCGTACACCCCATTATATGAAAAATGGGTTCAAACTTTTCCTGACCCTCAGACTAAACTCAAAATGATAGAAAACAACATTCCATTAGAAAACAGAATGACTACTCCAAAAGAGATAGGTAGCACCGTTGCTTTTTTATTGTCTCAACAATCCAGTCATACTACCGGTCAGCTTTTGTATGTTGACGGGGGGTATACACATTTAGATCGATCTTTATAATCAGTATCATATGTATTCAAAAAATAAAGTAGCAGTTGTCCCTAAAGAATTGGTGATTCCCTTCGTGCTTATTACTTCATTATTCGCACTTTGGGGCTTTGCAAACGACATCACCAATCCGATGGTTTCAGCATTTAAAAAAATTTTAGAATTAAACAATACCCAGGCATCATGGGTACAAGCGGCTTTTTACGGGGGGTATTTTACTATGGCCTTACCGGCAGCCTATGTAGTAAAAAAGTACTCTTACAAGATTGGAATCTTAGTTGGTTTGGGACTTTATGCTATTGGAGCTTTGTTGTTTTTTCCTGCAGCAGCTTTAGAAAATTACGCCTTCTTTTTAGCAGCACTCTACATACTTACCTTTGGGTTGGCTTTTTTGGAAACTACTGCCAATCCTTTCATCCTCTCCATGGGTGATGAAGCTACTGCCACCCAAAGGCTGAATCTGGCACAAGCGTTTAATCCTCTTGGAGCACTTATGGGGCTCTTGGTAGCACAGACTTTTATTTTAGGTTCTCTTAAGTCAGACGATTTGGATGCCCAAGGAAATGGAATCTACGAGACGCTTTCTTCTCCAGCCAAGGAAGCAGTCAAAACCGCAGATCTTGAACTCATACGAAACCCTTATGTTGCACTTGGAATTTTTGTATTTCTTCTTTTGGTGCTGATTACTTTTGTTAAAATGCCTGAAGACCCCAAAAACCAAGAGACTTCAAGCATGTGGGTGTCCATCAAAAGAATTTATAAAAAAGAACATTTTGTAGGTGGCGTTATTGCACAGCTTTTTTATGTAGGAGCTCAAATCATGTGCTGGACATACATTTATCAATATGCTGAAAACTTAGGAATCAACAATCAAAAGGCTGTTAATTATGCCTATGCCGCCTTAGTCATCTTTTTAACAGGTCGTTTTATATTTACTTATGTAATGAAATTCATCAATGCTGGCAGACTTATAATGTATCTTGGAATATTTGCAGTAGTATGCTGTCTAGGAACAATTTTTATATCTGGTAAAGGCGGTTTATACGCTTTGGTACTTACCTCTTTTTGTATGTCACTCATGTTTCCGACCATCTACGGGATTGCACTAAAAGGATTGGGAGATGATGCCAAACCAGCTTCTGCATTTTTAGTAATGGCTATAGTTGGAGGAGCTTTTATGCCAATTTTACAAGGGATGATTTTAGATATTGGAGGTCAAGGCTATAACGATGTTTTAATCCTTGGAGTACCCGAAGTCAACTTTTCATTTATACTTCCCTTAATATCTTTCTTAGTTGTGATACTATTTGGGTACCGAAACTTAAACCTTGCAAAATAAGATGGTTGATCAGCGAAAAAAATACTGTTTTGCCCTAGACCTTAAAGAGGATGATACTTTGATGGAGGCTTATATCGAACATCATAAAAAAGTATGGCCTGAGATTATTCGACAGATTAAAAGTACTGGAGTTGAGTGTATGGAAATTTATCAAGTATCCAACCGCCTATTCATGATCATGGAAACGACTGAAGACTTTTCATTAGAGGCAAAAGCAGCCATGGACAAAAGCGATCCAAAAGTTCAAGAGTGGGAAGAATTGATGTCCAATTACCAGCAAGTGCTTCCAAATGCCAAGCCAGGAGAAAAGTGGGTCCAAATGGAACTAATTTTTAACCTTTAAAAGGTGCTGAGCTACTGGGAACAATCTGAAATGCTGGATTATGATCTGGTGGTCTTAGGTGGAGGAATCACGGGTATGTTTTGTGCGTTGTCTTATCGAAAACGTTATCCTAAGGCTCGTATTGCCATTTTAGAACGTGGCTTATTTTCATCGGGAGCAAGTACCAAGAATGCTGGGTTTGCTTGTTTTGGATCTTTATCTGAATTGATTGATGATACTCAACTCATGGAAGCACAAGCATTACTCGATTTAGTTAAGCTGCGAATTGAAGGACTTACACTTTTAAAGAGCACTTTAGGAGAAAATGAAATTGGGTTCCAACCCTTAGGAGGTTATGAGCTATTCTTTGAAGAAAACCCAAGAGCAATTGATAAAATAGAGGAGATTAATACGCTATTATATCCTTTGTTCGGGCAACCAGTTTTTCAATTTAATAATTCTAAAATTGAAAGCTTTGGGTTTAGTAAAAAACAAGTACATCATCTGATTGAAAACCCTTTTGAGGGCCAGCTTAACAGTGGGAAAATGATGCGTGCCCTCAGATCAAAAATCAACAGTTGTGAAATCGATTATATGACTCTAACTGAAGTCAACGGATTTGAACTGTCGAAGTCCAAGCCTAAAATTACAGTTAAGTTAAAGGACCAAAATATTGAAATTAATACTCACAAATTAGCTGTTTGTACCAACGCCTTTTCAAAACAGTTTTTCCCCAGACTCAAGCTGAATCCAGGACGAGGATTGGTTGTATTAACCCATCCGATTGAAGGCTTAAAAGTAAAAGGGGCCTTTCATTACAAAGAAGGATACTATTATTTTAGGAATATAGATAACAGAATCCTTTTTGGCGGGGGGAGAGTTTTGGATTTTAAAGGTGAAACGACTACTGATTTTGGATCTAATTCGAAAATTAAACAGCAGTTACTAGAAGATTTAAGCAACATCATTCTTCCAGATCAACCATTTCGTATAGATGTGGAATGGTCTGGTATTATGGCATTTGGAAAGAATAAAACCCCTTTAGTTGAAAAGATCGATTCAAATATTGCCCTTGGGGTTCGTTTAGGAGGTATGGGCATCGCTATAGGAAGTAAGATAGGGGAAGCCACAGCACAGCTATTGTTTGATTAGAAAGGTCAGCAAGAACTCAAACGAAATCCTATTAGTTTTTGTAATTTACGACTAATTTTAATCTCAAACCGTATACATCTAAACATCACCAAAAAAACAATTGAATGAAATTTAAAATGCTTTTACTCACACTGTTTTTCTACGGGGTGAGCTTTGCCCAAAAAGACACTAAAAAAGATAAGGCTGAAAAGAAAGAAAAAACAATAGAAGAACTTACTAAATCATGTAAAAAAATAGAGGGCCTTTTCACAATCTATCAGGACACTGTAACAGCGGAAGTTAAAATGACCGTTAAAGAAGAGCAGTTCCTGAATGAGTTTATTTATTTTTCACAAATTGCTGATGGGATTCTTGAGGCAGGCAGTTTTAGAGGTTCATATATGGGCTCAACTTTATTTGAAATAAAAAAGTATTACAATAAAATTGAAATTATAGCACCAAACACAAACTATTATTTTGATCCCAATAACCCACTCTCAAAGTCAAAAGATGCGAATATTTCAGATGCACTAATAGCAAGTAGTAAAATTCTAGCACACGATAAGGAAAACGGATTATACCTGATTAATGCCAATGATCTCTTTTTATCAGAGACTTTCACTCGCGTAAAAGAACCAAAAGGTCCAAAATCATCCTCAAATGCGTTTAGTTTAGGTTCTTTTGCTAAAAATAAATCTAAAATAGAGGAGATAAAAAATTACCCAGAAAACACGAACATCAAGACTGAATATGTCTTTAGAAACCCAAGTGTCATAAATGGAGGATCTGAGGCGGTAACAGACGCTAGAAATGTATCTATTAAAGTATTTCACAGTTTTTTAAAAATGCCTGAGGATGATTATGAAGTGAGAATGGACGATCCACGAGTAGGGTATTTTATCACTCAGGTAAATGATCAAACAGCAACCACCACCACGAATTATCGCGATATGATAAACCGTTGGAAGCTAATAAAGAAAAACCCCGATAGAGCGATCTCTGAACCTGTGAAACCAATTACTTGGTGGATTGAAAACTCTACCCCAATGGAATGGAGAGAAACGATAACTGAAGGGGTTCTCGCATGGAATAAAGCTTTTGAAAAAGCGGGTTTTAAAAATGCGATAGAGGTTAAAATTCAACCTGACGATGCCAATTGGGATGCAGGCGATATTCGTTACAATGTTTTGCGCTGGACGTCCTCTCCAAGACCACCCTTTGGAGGCTATGGACCAAGCATGAAGAATCCTAAAACAGGAGAAATTATTGGGGCAGATATTATGCTAGAATTTGTTCATTTTACAAATCGAGTATTTTATGACAAGCTTTTTGTAAACGCATCAGAAGCTATGGATCTAGAAACTTATGAAGAACTACAACAAAGCAAAGAGAATAAAGAGTCACCTAAATACTGTTCTTTAGGAAGCCTAATGCATGAAAACCTCCTTTTTGGGAATACGTTTTTACAAATAATAAATGCTTCAGATTTTGAACTTGAGAAGGTCAAAAAGGAAAGTATGAAAGCACTTATAATGCATGAAGTAGGCCATACTTTAGGCTTGAATCACAATATGAAAGCAAGTCAATTATTTAGCCCTGAGGAATTATATGATGCCGAATTTATTGAAGGGAAAGCCTTAACAGGGTCGGTAATGGATTATGCTGGACTAAACATTAATCCTGACCGAGACAAACAAGGGCAATACGCAGATACTGCCTTAGGACCTTATGATGTTTGGGCAATTCAATTTGGATATCAACCATTCGAAAGTGCAGAAGAACGCGAAGCAATTTTAGAGCGTTCAACCGAAAAAGAATTGATTTTTGGAAATGATGCTGACGACATGCGCTCTCCTGGAAAGGCAATTGACCCACGTGTAATGACAGGGGACCTTTCATCAGACCAGATACAGTATTCTATTGATCGAATCAAGTTAGTTAACAATTTAAAAAAGAACATTAAAAATCAGTTTAGTAAAGACGGTGAATTTTACGATGATTTGAGACGTTCGTATTACGTATTAAATAGTCAAGCAGCCAGAGCTGGAGATATTTTATCAAGATTTATCGGTGGAGTATATGTAGAAAGAGCTGCCTATGGACAAAAAAATGCTCAGCAGCCTTACACTCCAGTTAGTTTGGCTGATCAAAAGCGAGCTTTTAGTGCCATTAGTTCACATATTTTTGCTCCAAACGCGTTCAGTACACCCAAAGAGGTCTATAATTACCTTGCGAAGAAAAGAAGGGGATTTGAGTTTTTCTCAGGACCTGAAGACCCTAAGATTCACAATATCGTATTAGGATATCAATCAAGAGTTCTAGCTCATCTGTTACACCCCAATACTTTGCAGCGGATTGTTGACTCTGAACTTTATGGCAATCAATATAAGCTAGATCAATTTATGACTGATTTAAACAAGACTCTCTTTGCTGCAGATATTAAAGGAAATATCAATTCCTTTCGTCAAAACTTACAACTGACTTATGTTAAAAGATTAATCGAAATTGTCTCTGGGAGAAAGGCCTCCAGATTCAACACCATGGCTCAATCTATGGCACTTTATAACTTGAATGAAATTCAGGGATGGACAAAAAAGCCAAAAGGAGATATTGGCTCTATAGCACACAAAACACATTTAACAACCCTGATTCAAAATGCTTTAAAAGAAGTTAAGTAAAACAATGAAAGGTTTAACGGTAAGCTTAGAAGTATGAGACATTATGTACTATTCTTTCTCGCCCTATTCTTGATAGGGTGTAAAGCCACGGAGGAAAAGCGACCCCCCAACATTATTTTTATTTTGACCGATGATCAAGGTTATGGAGATTTAGGTGTTTATGGAGCAGAGGACATTAGCACTCCCCATTTGGACCAAATGGCTGCTGAAGGAGCCTTATTTACTTCTTACTACGCCACTCAACCGGTTTGTTCTGCCTCCAGGGCTTCAATATTAACAGGCTGCTACCCGGATCGTATCGGGATTCACAATGCCTATAGCCCAGGGTCAAAAGTGGGACTGAACCCGGAGGAAACAACCCTGGCAGAACTACTCAAAGAACGAGGTTATACAACTGGAATTTTTGGTAAATGGCATTTGGGAGATGCCCCAAAGTTTTTACCTCGCAAACACGGTTTTGATGAATTTTACGGCATTCTTTATTCTAATGATATGTGGCCTAAACACCCACAACAAGGAACTGTATTTAACTTTCCAGACATTTCACTTTATGAAAATGAAACTCCTCTGCGTGTTTTGGAAGATCAAACCTTTCTTACTGCTGCGCTTACTGAAAAAGCGATAGGTTTTATCAAAAAGAATAAAGCAACTCCATTTTTTGTTTACCTGCCTCACCCCCAGCCTCATGTTCCTTTGTTTGCTGCTGAGGCATTTCAGAATACCCAAGCCAGAGGATCGTATGGAGATGTCATCAGTGAAATTGACGATAGTGTAGGACAAATACTTAAAACTCTTAAGAAGGAAGGTTTAGAGGAGAATACCATAGTTATTTTTACTTCAGACAATGGCCCTTGGCTTTCGTATGGTGGGCATTCGGGTTCACCAGGAATCTTTAGAGAAGGGAAAGGAACCAATTGGGAGGGTGGACATCGAGTCCCAGGGATTGTTCGTTACCCAAAAGCAATTCAATCCAATACCCGTATTGATGCGCCTGCTATGGGCATTGATTGGCTACCGACTTTGGCGGAGTTTACGGGGAGTAATTTACCTCAGAAAAAAATAGATGGAGAATCTCTTGTACCGCTTCTTACGGGAAAAACCGTCCAGTCACCACACGATAATTTTTTCTTTTACTACCGTAC
>CAZOWC010000008.1:11019-21171 GCA_964583375.1 uncultured Flavobacteriaceae bacterium | reverse complement strand
CCTTCTTGGAAAAAACCTAAATCACCACCTCTATTTTTAGTCGGTCCATCTGAATATTCTCTCGCAAGTTCCTCAAAATTATTATTTCCTCGCCTCGCCAAACGAAACATGCGATTAGCCTCTCTTCGTGCTTCTTCTTTTGCTCTGGTTACCCCTGCCGGGGCTCTTGTTGCACCTTCAAAGGCAATTAAGATATGACTTGCTCTAAGTGATGCATTCTCTTTACGATCAAGTAATCTTGAAATTTTAAAAAATCTCCCATCTCTGTAGGGACCAAAAACTTCTCCTACATCCAATCCAAAAAGAATGTCTGCATATTCGTTGTTGTATTCCCCCCTAGATCGGTAAATAGAATCAAAAGGGATCTCAGAGTAACGATCCACAAAATCTATAATATTCTTAGTCATTCTAAACCCTTCAATAGTATCCGTAAGTTTAGACACATCATTGTACGAAATACGCTGATCTTTTAGGCCCACTAGTCGAAGTCTGATGGCAGCTAAGTCATCTTCAGTTGGCGCTTCGTCAAATGAAACAAATTGCAAATTGCGACTAGCAGCTCTTTCGTATTCTTTCTCGTGATTTTTGATGTGCTGCTTGACCTCAGCATCTGTCACAGTAACAAGGCTATCAGGGATGATATCAAAAGGAACTTGAACGTATTCAATATTGATGTTGTCATTTTCAAAGTGGTATAACGCCTTAGCTTCTGCCTCTGTCATTCCTCCACTTGCCTTGATAAGGTCTAAATAAATTCGCTGTTTTGCTACCCCAATGATACTCTGCTCTTGAGCTTTCCAGTTTTCATAGGCTGCAGGGTTTTCAACACGCATTTGTGCTATATAATCAGTAAATATTCCAAAATCAAAAAATCCAGCTTCGTTTTGAAAATTTGGATTGTTGATTACAGCTTCATCAGAGGAAATAATTTGTTCCAACTGATCTTTTCCAGCATCAATTCCCAGTTTTTTAAACTCTTGATCAAATATTGTATTCCGAAGTGCCTGATTCCATACAAGATTTACCGATTGTAAAGTAGAATAGTTATAGGTCTTTTCGGTTTGCTCAACCATTTGGCGAAAGAACGTGACGTCAATTTCTTCATCATTTACAACAGCGATTGGATCTGTAGGTCCAGTATTGGAAGAGCTCCCATCGAAGACTCCTGAAATTACAAATGCGAAAAGTGCCATCCCGATTACTATAATCAAGAAGATGGAACGCTGTCTAATTTTTCCTAAAACGGCCATATTTGCTATTTTTTGATAGTCTGCGAAAATAAGCTATTCCTGCGAATTAAGAAAGCCTCTAACACTTAAATGTCAGGTGGTCAACAATCAGAACATCCTTATCAGTTATTTTCTGATTTTGACAGAATGATTTGTTCAATTTTAGTTGCAGAGACTTTTTTGATTTTTAGGGTATATGGACTCAGTACTATTTCCTCTCCTTGTTCGGGAATTTCCCCAATAGTATAGGCAATCATTCCTCCAAGGGTTTCATAATATTCACTTTCGGGCAAACTCAAATTATATTTTTGGTTGAGATAATCTACTTCTAAACGAGCTGAAAACTCATAAACCTGTTCTTTCAACTGCCGCTCCACATGTTCCAAAGTATCATATTCATCCTCAATTTCACCAAAGAGTTCTTCTACTATATCTTCTACTGTAACTATACCTGATGTTCCTCCATACTCGTCAATCACAACGGCAATACTTTTGTGCTGTCGTGTCAATAGTTTGAGTACATCATTGACCAACATAGTCTCGGGTACGAAGGCAACAGGCATCAAAATATTTTTGATCCCCTTGGGCTTTTTCATCATTTCAAAGGCGTGTACATATCCTAATATCTGATCAATATTTTTCCTGAAAACAGGTATTTTAGAAAGTCCAGTCGATATAAATAAAGAGGTTATTTCTTCTAAAGATGTGGATTCTTCGACTGCGATTACCTCAGCTCGGGGAACCATAGCCTCCCTTGTTTTTACGTCAGAAAAATCCAGTGCATTTTGAAAAATCTGAATCTCAGAGTCTAACTCCTCCTTGTCTTTGGCTGATTCAAGCTGCTCTTCTATATAGTTCCCCAACTCCATTTTAGAAAATGAAAGTTGAACTTGATCCGTTTCTGTATTGAGGAATCTTTTGAGAATTACATCTGTCAATTCAATAATTAAAAAAGTGATGGGGAAAAAAATATAATAAAATAAAGCAACAGGTACAGCAAAGATTTTAATGAAAGTATTGGCGTAAAGTTGAAAAAAAACTTTTGGCAGAAATTCTGCTGTAAGTAAAATGATACCGGTTGATATAAGTGTTTGATAAAAAACTATGGCCAAGCTGGCTTCACCTGAAAGTAGTGTATTAGGAAAGAACAATTCAAGTATTTTATCTCCCATAAAAATACCGTAAACAACTAAGGCAATATTATTTCCCAAAAGCATAGACGCAATAAATCGAGAGGGATTTTGAGTAATATTTTTAAGAACGTTAGAAGTCAGCCCTTGCTGAAGTTTTTCGATTTCTAGATAAATGCGATTGGATGACACAAAAGCAATCTCCATACCCGAAAAAAAGGCGGATAAAAGAAGACAAATAAGGATAACGAGGTCTGTGGGGTTCATTCTGAAGAATTTGAGCGCTTATCGAATTTTTTTCGATAATGTCTTCTAAAAAGAGCCATAAAAATTGATAGCGCACAAAATCCAGTAAATAATAGTGCACGATCACGATTAATATCCCAGCGAACAAAAGCCTCGTAAACTGAAATAACAGCAATTACCCAATATAAAATTTCCGAAATTCTATGATTTTTCATTTTTGGTTAAGGGAATCTTTTTCTTCCGAAACTGTTACTGTTCCAATCAAACTTCCTGTTTGAAATTTAGTAAATTCCTTATTGGTATCCAATCTTAAAGCGTCAAAATTATAGTCATTGTCTTCAAACTTAAAAGGCTGTTCAGTAAAAAGCCACTCGGATTCCGCATCCCAAAATAGTTGGCTTGTTGTAAGAACAGAACCATCGTGTGATTGCAATCGCACATTGCCCTTCAGGTCGATTAATTTAGTTTCATTGTATAAAATACCATAATCAGCTACGACTTCATTCTCTCTTTCTAAATCATCGTAGAAAATCACTTTTAACCCGTCTGGAAACTCTGCATAGCGAAAGCTGAGATTGGTATAATCTACGTGTTTAGGAGCAGTTAAAATGGCTTGAATTTTTATGGAATCGGTATATACCATTCTAATATTAGAAGCCGTTCCTAGGGGTTGCTCTATATCTGTATTGATTTTCATCAAGGCTTCAGAACTGTCGCCACAAGAAATAAAAAGGGTCATCATTACAACCAAAAGCCCTTCTATCTTTTTTGTGAAATCTACTTCCATTTATAAGCTAGGAACAGTCAAGCTTCTATTAATCCAACAATCAAATTTGATTACCACCCCAGCGTTTCCTTCAGTAAAAATATCTGTTTTACTCGGTGCTCTTCCAATGTAACTCTCTACTGTTCTACTTGTAATTCTTTTTAATGAAGCATCGACCTGACCGGCCTTTTTGGCAACATCTGCTGCAAGCCAGTAAACGGCACGTTTGTTAAATTGAGAATCTCCACATTGATTTGCACTATCAGCATACATATTAGCTATTAACAAATAAGCACGTCCTAAGGAGGGCTGAAAACCAAGTGCTTTGTTGGCATAACTTCTTGCTGAGGACTTTCTCCCAGCAGCTTTGAATTTATTGGCGATTTTTAGAAGTATTTTAGCCTTCTTGTAATTGTCCGTCTCTAAAGCTATGGATTCTTCATAGTATTTTAAAGCCTCATCAGCATTACCGCTTTTATCATTTAAAAGTCCTAAATAATAGGCTGAATCCGCTGAAGGTTCAAGGGCGTGTAGCGCCTCCACTAGTGTAACAAAAAGCGGATCATCTGAACATTCTTTACTGTCCATTCTACTCGCTGCTCGCTTGATCCACAATGCATCTGTTTTGTTTGCTTCAAAATTTCTTTGATAAAGTGGAATCAAATTCTCACAAGTAGCTTCTTTGGCAATAATTGCATCTAAATTGGATAAAAATGTTCCAATTGCATTTGAATTTACATTATAAATACGCTTGCTCCGGGACTCTCTACTTGTCAGTGCTGTTCCAGACTCCTCTTTTTTAAGGATAATATCTAGTTTTTTTGCCAGCTTAGTGCTTTCCAGCTCAAATTTTTCAGAAACTTCCTCGTATTTATTAAACAATAGTTCCATAGAAACCTCAATATCTCCAGTTTTGTAACGATCGTACAGGGTTTTGAAGTAATTATATAAAAACTTAGGATTGGAAAAACTAGTAGCATCCTGTTTGTATGCTTGATCAAAGGTGTTATAAATAACTTTTAAGTCAGCTTGTTTGTAATCTAATAAAGCCTGGGCTTTCTTACTGATAATATCTCCAACCACAGATTTATTCCGTTTTTTTGGAAAATTTTGGACCCACTCATCATATAGTTGTATAAGATCTTTTTTGGATACTTCCTGTTCTTCAGGAGTGCCATTTTTGATATAATCCTTCAAAATTCGTTCCCCGTAAGAATAGATTGCTGCATTAATTGTTGGACAATTCTTTCTTACGCGCATCCAAGGATCAAAAGCAGCTTTGTAGTTTTTCACTTTTGCAGACTCTGCAAATATTGATAGGTCTTGCATACAGACATTAGTATCTTGACCAAGTGCTGGGACTTGGTAAAGTCCCATAAGAACTAGAATACAAAGTTTTCTCATCATTTCAAATTTTAATTATACTTTCTCTTTATAAACCAAATATCATTTAAGGACAATCCAATTCGCATAGCAATTAATGTTTCTTGAATTATACCTGATTTTTTCTCACCCCGGCGACTTATTTCGAAACCAACATTTGCGTTGGAAAGACTTCCTAGCGGTAAACCCAAACCAAAAGATATGCCAGTTTCTGTTAAAGGAATATTATTCACAATAAGACTCATTTGTTCAGATCGGAATCCGAAGCGGTAAACAACCCTGCTCCAAAAACTTGTAAACGAGATATAGTCGGGAATAAAAAATCCACCAACAGACCATTGTTTAGCATCTTTGTAATCAATATTAGTGCGTTCAAAAAAATCATTTTTAAAGTTAGCAGATTTTATGATATTTCTTTGAATTCCTAAAAACCATTTTTTGTTTTCACCAAAACCCATTCCAAGCTTAGTTGCTGTAGAGACTTCAAGTGCGGTTTCATCAAGCCCTTGTGAAGCTAAATTAATTTCTTGAAAATCTACAATCGTCTCATTGATAATAGATTGAGTATAAAAAATTCGATCATTTACTGATTTCAACGACGCCTTTGGCTGAAATGAAAACATCCCTTGAAGCAAGTATTTTTTCTGTATTGGAATATTCGCCTGAGCTGAAAATTGATAATTGAATCCAGAAACACTGGATTGATTCGTTAAGAAAGTGCCGTTTTCAATTCCCTCTATATATTGACCGGTTCTGTAAAATAAATTTCCAAAATTATATTGCACGCTTGCTCCAATTGATAAAAATGAGGCTAAGGGTACTCCCAAAGAGAAATATGTTTGATTGATTCCTCCCTGACCCTCATAACGATTAAATAAATTCAATCCACTGTCAGTATTTGAGCTAAGTGCCTCAATCTTATAGCCAACAGATGAATAGGGTATGATTCCAAAACCAAAACCAAATTTTCCTGCCGGAATACTCACTGCTAAGTAGTCTAAAGAAGCATCGTCTGCATCTCGATTTTCGGAAAGTGAAGCAAGATTGGTGTTTCTGTAATGGATTCCAACTGAATAAGTGGTCACTTTTAAAAATCCATAACTGGCTGGATTATTGAGGTTGGCGTGAATAGAGTCAGTAAATACATCTAGCCCTCCCATATGTCTTGTAGCTTGAGTTCCATTAAAATTTCGTTCGCCAAGCCCAGCGGAAGAGTAAGGAGATGCAGAACCACTTTGTGCCATAGCATAAAGGACAAAGAAATAGATAAAAATACTTGTAATGATTCGTGTCATGAACTTGTATTCAATGCTAAGATGTGATTCAAACCTTTGGCTAAAAATTTTGAATGGGCAAATATGCCATTTTTAAATGGTTTTGGCAACCTTTCTACATCGCCACCTGTTAAAATAACCGTTAAATTTTCAATTTCTTCCTCATACCATTTTATCATTCCCTCAACTTCGTGCTTTATTCCAAAGTAAACACCCGTATGCATTGCAGCTTCAGTGGATCTCCCTGAAGGAGTCTCAACTTGATGAAAATCTAAAGCAGGGAGGGTTCCAGAATATGAATTCATAGCCTTGTATCGCATGCCAAAACCAGGGCTAATTGATCCTCCGTGATGAATACCTTTTGCACTTATCAAATCATAGGTTATACAGCTGCCCAAGTCAATTACCAATACATTTGACTTTGGATAGAGTAAGCAGCAAGCCGCCAATAAAGCAATACGATCTGATCCAAGTGGGGTATTGGGGTCGTAAAGCGATTTAAATGGTAATTTCAAAGCCATCGAGCAATGGAATGTTTTAATATTTCCCAAAAAGACTTCTAATTCTTTAGAGAACGATCTGTTGACATCAGCAACTATTGCAGTCTTTATCTGAGGATGTCGGTTTATAATTCCTTTTAGGGAAGAATTCCAATAGGAAGTGGATTCGGCGTCAGAATCTAAAATTTGATCCTTGTCAAATACATAAGATTTGATTAGAGTATTACCGATATCAATGACGAGCTGCATCTTCACTAATTGTTGAAGATGTAAAATTACAAAGAAAATAGTTGAATTCTTTTTGAGGGGAAACAAAAGCCGACTATATTTGCACTTACTTTAAAACGGGTACCTTAGCTCAGTTGGTAGAGCAAAGGACTGAAAATCCTTGTGTCCCTGGTTCGATTCCTGGAGGTACCACTACTAAAGCCCGTAATAACTAAAATCTTGTTCTTGCGGGTTTTTATTTTAAATCTATTTTATTATAAAATTGAACTTTCCCCTTAGAACTTGCCGATTTCTCCATCCATCCAAACCAGTCTATTTGAAATCCAGTCTTTTAAATAATTTATTTCTTCAAGGTATGAACCGCCAATAAATTCGTTTGGCCACACATACTCTCCTAAAATTTGCCATCTCCTAAAATTAGCCTCTCCACTACCAGAGGATTCAAAAAGACTAACATATTTATCAATCTTGGACAGAATACTATTTTCACTCAATTCATTGTTCCTCAAAGCATTCCACCTTTGTTGCAATAAACTCTTAAAATTGTTGTCCTCCATAAATCGGTCCCACCAAAATGGAACTTGCCAAAAATCATTAGGACATCTTTCGTTAAATTTATAAGCCCATACATCATACCTACCTCCATCACAATAATTTGCATTTCCAAAGGCTAAATTAAAATCCCAAATTGGACCTATTGAAAGTAATTCATTCTTATCCTTTACCAACCAAGTACTCAAACGATATCCATCCACATTATTTGACAATTCATTCAATATGAAAAAATCCACAAAACTAGCTATATCAATATATTTTGAATATCCATTTTCAGCGTCTAAAAATTGATTTGAATTTAATGCAGCCTCAAAGGTACTTATGTAAGATTTTATATAATTTCTTTGTTCGTCTGTTATATCATCTTCATCTGGGGTATGAAAAACAAAACGAATTTGCTGATTACTCTTAGAATTCGGTGGCAGAATAGATGAAGTAAAAGAATTTAGTTGGTGATATGAATCTTCTTTATCAATCTTTATAATGTATCCACCAGTCAAATCTTCTCCTTCATTTTCGCTTGATTTAAGTTTATTGATATCGATTCGATTTTTGTCTCTTTTAAGTTTTTCCATTAGAATATAAAGACCGTCATAAATGTTGTTTAAAAAAAGTTCAACAAATACTAATCTTGAAGAATACCTTCCAATATCACGTGAAATATCATAGATCAATGCATTACGAATTAGACTTTTATCACTGTAAGGAGCGTATAAAATCCAATCTTCTTCCTCTGGGAGTCCCAATAAGGAAACATCTATATCTTCATTTTCTGAATCACGTGTTTCAAATCCGTATTGTTTTTTTGGAAACATTTGAGAGGATTGCCCTCTAATTTCAATTCCAATAAATCCTTCATGTGTCAACGCTCCTTTGTTTTCAATAGATATTTCAGCGAAAATTTTTGGCTCATTAGGAATTTCTTGACCGTTTGTATTGACGGAAACTTGTGGCAATTTATCCGCTACCGACATCTCAACTATTTTAGCTTCTGTTGTCTCAACTGTCTCTTCGGAATCCATACACGAACCTAATAATATCAGAACAAAAAAAACGATGCAAAATAGGTTTGTTGTCGGATGGAATTGATTTATCATTTTTATAAGTAGAAATTTTATCGATTTACAATTTAGATAAAAAATTAGGGATTATTCCTCTTGCTCCTTGGGTTTGAGATCGAGTAAATTGGATTTTTCTTCTTGTTGGTCGTTACTCACTTCCAATTGTTCTACATTTTTCAGCTTCGATTGCATCATACGGGTCCGTGTACCTACTAAGTTTTCAATCTCATTATTGGCCTCGTTAATTTTTTTCTGAGCTTTTTCCAATACCCCTCCGAAAGTGCTAAACTCTTTTTTTACAGCAGCCAATACATTCCAAACTTCACTACTTCTTTTCTGAATGGCTAGGGTTTTAAAGCCCATTTGAAGACTGTTGAGCATGGCTGCTAAAGTTGTTGGTCCAGTAACCACTATTTTGTATTCACGTTGAAGAAAAGCGATCGTGTCTGGCTGTCTAACTACCTCAGCAAATAGCCCTTCTACGGGTAAAAACATAATCCCAAAATCAGTAGTATTAGGAGGATCAATATATTTAGTGGAAATGTCCTTTGCAAATTTTTTGACTGCCTGTAATAAAGCCTTCAAAGAAACCTCAACAGCAACACTATCGCCTGCTTCATATGCCGATTGTAAGCGGACATAGTCTTCTTGTGGAAATTTTGCATCTATAGGGAGGTATAAAGATTTGTCCTGTAGATTTCTACCGGGTAATTTGACTGCATATTCTACTAGGGCATCAGACCCCAATTTAGTTTTTACATTGGACTCGTACTGATCCGGTGCCATGATCTCTTCTAGAATATTTCCCAGTTGAATCTCTCCAAGCACCCCCCTAGTTTTAACATTGGTTAGTACCTTTTTTAGGTCACCTACTCCAGAGGCAATTGTTTGCATTTCGCCAAGGCCTTTTTGAACTACAAGCAATTGCTTGGTTACCATTTCAAAAGACTTTCCAAGTCGTTCCTCGAGCGTTTTATGTAATTTTTCATCTACTGTTTCTCTCATTCTTTCCAAACGAAGTTCAGTAGTTTTAATCATTTCCTCCTGCTTGACTCGCATTTGATTGAACTTTTCCTTTTGTAAAGTATTAAAGGTCTCTACATTTTTGGTAAAGGTTGCTTCAAAGTCTTTAAGGGTCGTACGGAGTTCTTCCCTATCTTCTTTAGCTTTTTTAGTCAAGGTCTGATTCAAGCGTTCAATACTCTGGATCAGCTCGTTTCTGTTTTCCTTTAAGTTCTTTGATAATTCTTCCCGATTGAGTTGGAACTCACCTTGAACTCTTTTATTAAATATGTTTTCCAAGGAGCTAAGATCAGTTTTCCCTTTTTGAAAAAGCAAGAAAGCTGCTGCAGAAAGCGGAATGAAAGATAAAGCAATTAAGAGGTATTCCATCTACCGAAGATTTAGAATCTAAAAATAATCAATCTTAAATGAAGTAGCTCAAATTAAAACAGAATGTTATAAACTGATCTGAAATTGACGATCGGTCTAAAAGATATTCACCTTTTTAATAGTTTCCGAAGACTTAATGAACTGGTTCCCCAAAGAAGAAATCCACTCATAACAGTAAGAACACCGAATAAAGAAAAGATTCTAAGGAGAATATTGTTGAAATTATCTCGTCCTTTGTAATCCATGGTATGGCTCATCCATAAAAAATCAAACCACCGCCAGCTTTGGTGTCTGACACGTTGAAAGATTCCGCTAGAGGCATCCACATAAGCAACTAATATGTCTGGATGTCTAAAGTGAATCGCATAGGCGGGTAGCGGTCGACCTC
>CAZOWC010000008.1:0-11009 GCA_964583375.1 uncultured Flavobacteriaceae bacterium | reverse complement strand
CTCTAAATTCATGATAAGGTCCAGTATCCTGAAGTAATTCAATTTTTTCCACTTCTAAACCCGATATTAGATTTTCTTGAGCAACCGCAAGTGCTTCTGATTCTGATATTTGTTCTTTTAAAATACCCGTCTTAGCATTGTATAAGTGTGAATTATTAATCCAATAATAGGGTTGATTCCCAAGTGAAACTAAATCAATTTTTTCAATGCGCTTAGTGATACTATCAAGAGGAATTAAATTGGAATAACTTTTAGGTTTTAGTTGGGTATTAATAAACTGATCACCATGAATTTTACCAAGATCAGTCCAGCTAAAATAGAGGCCTGAAACGGTCCATGCCAAAAATTGAATACCAATGATAAGACCTAAGTATCGGTGTGTTTTTCGAATACGAAGTGCTATTTTTCTTTGTACCATAAATCTAAGTTTAATGATAAATTACAACGGCTTACAGGCTTTTAAATTTTAATTTTTTTTCAATTGCAATTATAAACTTATTAGTAATGTCTTTACTTGTGGCTTTCTCAATTCCTTCTATTCCTGGATAAGAGTTTACCTCAAGTAATAAAAGTCTTTTATTCAAAAACATAATATCAACATCGGCAATAGCCAAATTTAATATTTTAGCTGTTGTAATAAAAAGTTTGAATTAAAAACATTGATGAAGATTATTATTTATTTAGTTCCATTTAGCTTGTGTATCTTTAAGGTCAAATTAAAGTTCTTTATGACTAGATTTGATTCGTTGGGTAAATTTATTTTACTAATACTAATTTCACAATTTAACTTCGGTCAAAATCAATACCAGCCTCAAAAATCCCCAGCTACTAAAATCGTTCTTGACGGTATACTCTCTTCAGATGAGTGGGAAAATGCTACTCCAATTGAGCTGAATTATGAAATAAATCCAGGAAATAACAGTCCTGCAAAAAAAAGGACCGTGGGTTATATCACCTATACTGATACCCATTTATACATTGCGATTCACGCATTCGATATGCCTGAAAATATAAGAGCTAACGTTCGTTCAAGAGACGACTTCAATATGTATCGTCAGGATGATATCGTTACGATTAGCTTTGATACTTATGCCGATGGTCGTAACAATTACATCTTGGTAGCCAACCCTTTTGGAAGTCAATTTGATGTTCGAGCAATCAATGCAGTATCTGATGAGCAACGTTACGACGGCAGTTTTAATATGGATTTTGAAACTGCGGGATCTATAGTCTCAAACGGATTTCAAGTTGAGTATAAAATCCCTTTCTCATCTCTTCCTTTCCCTAACGGTACAAATCAAAAATGGCATTTCAAACTTGGAAGAAAGTATTTTAATGAAAAAAATGTTGAAGTTGAGGTACAGAGTCAAACTTTTGATCGAGACAATCCTTGTGAAGTTTGTCAAACAACGGAAGTGCTGATACTCAATGATATCACTATTAAAAAACGAATAGAATTATTACCCTATGTAGCTGGAAATTTAAGTGGAAAAAAACCAAATAAAAATGCTTCATTGGATTATGATAAATTTAATCCCAATGCTGGTCTAGGGCTCAATTTAGACCTAAGTAAGAACAGTGGGCTAGAAATTACCTTAAACCCAGATTTCTCGCAGGTTGAAGCAGATGTAACCCAAATTGACGTCAATTCCTCATTTGCTTTAGAATATCCTGAACGAAGACCTTTTTTTAATAGGGGAACAGATATAGTCAATTTTACAGATGGTGCGTTTTACTCCCGATCCATAAATAACCCCTTACTCTCAACCAAACTTTTGAGCCAAGCCAAAAAATCAAGAATCTATTTTTTAACTGCAATCGATCAAAATTCGCCCTATCAAATAGCAGGAGAAGATCGCTCCTATTTGGGTCAGGGCGGTCAATCTTTTGTAAACGTATTTCGTTACCAAAGACTTGTCAATAAAAATACTCGCCTGGGATTGGTAAGTACAAATCGTTATTATAAAGATGGAGGGTATGGAAATTTATTTGGAACAGACGGGTGGTTCCTCATTTCTAAAAACTGGCGCTTGACCTATGAACTTATGGCTAATTTTAATCAAGAGCCCGAAGCGAACTGGATCGATACTCAAGACGAGTTAGAAGGTAGATCAGTAACTTTAGACAGCGAAAAATATGGAGGAAGTGCAGTTTATGTTCAATTATATCGAAATACCGAACATTGGAAATCCTATTTTTATTACCGAGACATCAGCCCAGAGTATCAAGCCAATGTTGGCTTTGTTGTAAAAAATAACCGCCGGTGGGGAACAATCTTTCACGAATATCAGAACTTTATCAATAAAAAAGGGTTGCAGTTTTTCAGTATAGGAACTAAAGCAGATTTAAACTATACATTTCAAAACTACTTAAAAGCTATAAGTATTGATGGAATATTCAGTATCAGAACCTATTTAAATACCGAAATCCAATACACTTACGACTGGGATATTTTTAAAAATTATTTGGACAGGGATTACCGAAATGTTGGTAAAAGTGAATTGAGTATTCGAAATAATCCAAGTGAATCGTTTTCTCTCATGGTTCGATCAACTTTTGGTAAAGATTTAGCTTATAACGAAGAAAAACCAGACGTAGGGAGGGAGTTTACCCTTTTTATCATGCCAAGCTTTCAGTTAGGGAATAAATTTAACCTTTCCCCATCGATCCGCTATGCTACTCTAAAAAAATTAGATAAGCAAGAAAAATATTTTGAGGGAGCCATATCACGCTTTTCCGCACGCTACCAGTTTAATAATTTTTTTAGCATTCGAATCATTTCAGAATACAATTCCTTTGCAGATAGATTTTTTATTCAACCCCTTGTTCAGTGGAATCCCAACCCTTCAACAGTTTTTTATGTTGGGGGAAATCAAAATTCATTGGAAGAATTTAACGATGAATTCTACTCCCCATTCAGAGTTGACCAGACCCAATTCTTTTTAAAATTTCAATATCTTATCGGACTGTAAATTTATAAGGAGTCAATATCTATATAGAGAATAGTAACTTTAGCTGCTTTGAAGTTTAAGATAAAATAAACGAGGTTTTCCATTAGATTCACTTTCTGAAGTGATCCAAAACTCGTTTTTATTTATGATTTTAATTGCTTCAATTTGTGCTGGCTTTACAGGAATTGTATATCGAGTTAGATCAATATTTTTCATCCCATTCTTTTTAAAATGCTCCAAAGTGTAGAAATATTGTTTCCCTTCGAAATCGTAACCTGTTAGTGCAATTAAATCTTCTTTTTCATTGTAATCAGCTGCAGTAATGAGTGCTTTAGTATCAATAGTTTGTTTTGGAATCAAACCGTAGCTCCCTTCAGTCTTTGGAAAAACATAAATCTGAGACTGAAGGGTCTTTCTGTTTTTTGAAAAAAGTACTAGATCCTCTCCAACAACTGTTAACGCCTCGGCATCGTATTCATTTCTAGATTCTTTGGAAAATGTTTTTTGAGCGTCATAGTGAATCTTGATGGTCCCTTTAGGCATTAAGTCTTTCCCTAAAATATAAATTCTAAGGTTTTCTCTAGTTGCGTAGTTGTTGCCAGTATCTGCTATATAAAAATGATCTTTGTCTGCAGCAAGATCTTCCCAATCTTTATTTTTTAAGTTGTAAAACCGAATACTCTTAGTCAACTCCCCTTGAGTAGTAAACACATAAAGTCTGGGTTTATCACCCGAGTCATTGTGGGTTATAAGATGTTCTCCTAAATATTCTAAGCCAGAGGTTTCTTCAAGTTCAGATGGAAGTTTTACAGTAGTCAAGGTCAATTGAGCAAGACAGAAAAAAGGAGCTAAAAGTCCAAAGAAAAAGTAACGCATGGCATTGAATATTCACACAATATACTTAATCTTTAGTTTCCAATCTTATTTTCTATTTTTGTTTGGAGGTATATTATAATTTACAGCTGTGACTCAAAGACTCTGCTTACTTTTTTTTGTTTTTTATGTTTTCACCACTTGTGAAGAAAAAGAAGAAATCTCAAAAAAGAGTTATCTAGCCTTAGGTGATAGTTATACCATTGGCGATTCGGTGACTGAGGATAACCGTTGGCCTAATCAACTTGTAAAGTCTTTAGAAAAAAAATCGATATTTATTAATTCTCCGCAAATTATCGCTGGTAAAGGCTGGACTACTTCAGACTTAAAAATGTGTATTGACAATACAGCTTTACATTTTCCTTACGATTGGGTATCATTGCTTATTGGAGTAAACAATCAATATCAAGGAAAAAGTATTGAGGAATTTAGAGTTGAATTTGAGCAATTATTAAGTCAAGCAGTACTTTTTGCAGGAAGTAAAAAAAATCGAGTTTTTGTAGTTTCTATTCCCGATTGGGGAAAGATGCCATTTGCCAAAGATCGCAATCGGGAACGAATAGCTTTAGAAATTGACAATTTTAATCAAGTCATTTATGAAATTTGTGCCAGAGATAAAATTCAATTTATTGATATTACACACCTTTCAAGAATTGTGGGCTCAAAACCGGAGTTTATTGCGGCTGATGGCCTTCACCCAAGTGGAACCCAATATGCAGCTTGGGTAAATGAAATACTTCCTTTTTTTCTAACTGCATCTGATGATTGATCTTAAAGCTGCAAAAATCCTCGATCAACAAGATCCGCTAAACTCTTTTAGAAATTGTTTCTATCACGTAGAAGGTGAAATTTATTTAGATGGAAACTCCTTGGGTAAACTCCCTAAAAATGTTCCTGAGCAATTGGACAATGTGATTAAAACCCAGTGGGGTAAACAACTTATTCGTAGTTGGAATGAAAATTGGCTGGAACTTCCAGAGCGCATATCAAAAAAATATGGTTTGCTACTAAATTCCGAGTCTAATGAAATTGTTTTTGGAGAATCTACCTCTGTGCGCCTCTATCAAATTCTATATGCCTTACTTCAATCAAAACAATACCCTACTCATCTAATTTCAGATAGTTTAAATTTTCCAACAGATTTATATATCTTGGATGGTCTGGTTAAACGGCTTCCAAAAACAACAATATCCACTATTAATTACAGTCAGGAGATAGAAGCAAACCTTGAAAAACTCAAGCAGTTGATTAAAGAAAAACAAGGAATTACCTGTCTCAGTCTTGTTACTTACAAAAGTGCCTATTGTTATCCTATTAAGGAGCTCAATCTTTGGGCTGCAGAACACAATAGTATTATCGTCTGGGATCTTAGTCATGCTGTTGGGGCTGTTCCCATTGACCTAAAGGAGACAGAAACAAAAGTAGCCTTGGGGTGTACCTACAAATATATGAATGGTGGACCTGGATCACCAGCTTTTTTATACCTCCATAAAGATTTTCATTTGCTACTGGAAAATCCTGTCCAAGGATGGTTTGGACATGATAAGCCATTCGAATTCAATCCAAAATATACCCCTTCAAATGGATTAGAGCGCTTTAATAACGGAACTCCGCCCATTCTTTCTATGCAAGCAGTTGAGGCTGGAATCGATCTTATCATTGAGGCTGGTATGGATAATTTAAGGGCCAAAAGTGTACAGCAATCGGAGTTTTTACTCAATGCTATAAATGAGTTCTTGCTTCCACTCGACTTTAGCATTCATAGTCCAATGGATTCTTCATTTAGAGGGTCTCATGTATCAGTGTGCCACCCTCAAGCATGGCAGATCTGTCAGGCATTAATCGCAGGTGGTCAGGGAGTTCCTAAAATTATTCCCGACTTCAGACCTCCAAGCTTTATTCGTGTCGGAATAACTCCTCTTTACACTAGTTTTGAGGACCTTTGGTGGTTGGTAAATCAACTTCAAAAAATAGTTAGCTCAAAAGCTTATCTCAATTTTGACGAGACAAAACGTAACGCAACTTAAGCTTTTACAAAAAAGCCTTCAGGAAGTATTCCCAAAGGCTATAACCATAAACCAATTCATCAATGAAGAACTGATTATATAAAATTACAAAAAAGTTAAACAAACTCTTGGTTTTAGATTAAGTTTTTAATAACAATTGGCCAACAATAAGTATTTGATGGCGGTGTAATTTTAAAAAACTATTCAAATGAATTACCTAAAGTCCCTTGTTTAAGTCTCTGGATTCTTTTATTGTTTACTTTTTCGACGTTATTAAGAAAAGCGATCTGAAAACATACTATTGAGTAATCTCATACTCGTGTTCCCAGTTTGGATTATCCAATTTGTTGATAACATATTTTACAGTAATCTCGCTCCCCTTGTCAATATTTTTTATTGCAACAATTCGAATATGTTTGACTTTTCCTAATTTTTCATCCTCTTCGCAAAAAACAGCCTTACAATTTGGGATTTCATGATGGTTTACGAAGGCTCCTAGTGGTAATCGTAAATAATTGTCGTGAAAACGCTGATCGTAAACGTGAGTGATTCCCAAATCAGTCCCTTCCTTAATGTCCCCGATGGCAAAAAGGCCCAATCCCTCGATCGTACTTTCCCTTATTGTTAAATAGCTTGGAAGCGGTCTCCAATTACTGTCTTTAATCATAAATCACAAATCACTACCTGTTAAAAATAGTACTTTCTCAATTATTTTACTAAAAATTGATGCTCAAGATATTTCTTAGAACCAATTACAGCATTTAAAATTCTAAAAGGTAAAACAATGCTTTGTTTTTTGGATATCGTCTTGACTTGTATACGTATAGATGTTTTGGGTGGGATGGTAAAGACTGAACTCCTTTGATGAAAACTGTATTCTCCCGTATATTCCATTTGGAAAGGAAGGCTACTTTGATTGGTGAGTTCAATATTTAAAATAGTTTTATCTTCAGCGTAAGTTGGCTTTCCAAAATGGATATTTTCTTTAACTAGTTTCGAGACTTCTGCTTCTTTTCCAATTATAAGGTCATTAAACCAAACCACGGTTTTACGCTCAAACAGGGCCTTCTTTACCGCCATTGGTGTTCTTTCAGTAACATTGACAAAAGTCATAGGGCGGTGACCTCCTTTAGCAATTTGATGTGCCCAATCCGTCAATCCGTGAATATCAGAGGTTCCTAAAATGGTAAGATCATTCTCCAAAGCAATTTCTAATGCCTCCTCAGAAAAGGTAGTTTCATTCACCACCTCAATGCCGTGAAGTAATTTATTTGAAATTAAATAGTTGTGAAAAGGCTCAAGACGTGCTATACCATCACTTCGTTGTGCGTCCCAGTTTGGGTGGTTCCAAAAAACAAAGGCTCCCTGCTTATTAGCCTTCTGTATTCCTGAAAGTGAATCCAAATGAAGTAAAGCGTTAGCGTCTTTAATAAAAACTGCATTGATGTGTCCTGGAGGCATTTCACGTGTGATTTCAGATCCGTTAATTACCTGAAGTACATCGTCTTCACTCAACATACCCGATGCAATTGCATAGGATCGATTTCGGTCTGGATGTGGAATATCTTCCTCATGGGGCTGGTATTCTAAATGTTCCGTCATCGCAATAAGATCCAAGCCTTCTCTTCGAGCTTCTTCTACTCTAATACTTGGCCAGACAGCTCCATCAGAAAAAACCGTATGGATGTGAAGATCTGTACTTAACCAATGACTTTCTTCGGCTGCTTTAAAAAAAGGCTGTTGAGCAAATAAGGATTTTGTGCCAATCAAAATAACCAGTACTACTAAAAATCGTGGAGTTAAATTCATGGTTTTTTTTAATATGAAGCTACAACTAAATCAAAAAATATAAAAACTGTAGAAACTAAATACACTTTTAAATTTTGTAAAACAGTATGGTATTCCACAATCTGTTTTTTAAATAATTGTCTGTAGATTTAAAAATAGTGTTCTTTTGAAAGCCCGTATTAATTCTCATCTTATCCGTTAGCTTAATCCCTAATCCGAAAAAGGTCCAGTTTTGATTAAATTCTAAAGGAGTCCCTCCTGGACTCATAACAGTAAAAACCTCGTCGTAAAAAATAAAATTTACGGGTACTTTGGCTTCTGTTTTAGACAAAGGTCGCTCATAAGTAAAGCGAAAACGTATTCTGCTTGAAAAATCAAAACTTCTCAATGAACGATTGATTTGAAGGGGTAATTCTTCCTGAAAACGATGTTCAAGGCGAATCCAAGTCGAAAAAGAACTCTTTTTTAAGGGAATTGTATATACTACTTGTTCCCATATATTGTGCTCATTTCTGACTCTGGGGTCTGCATTAATGTCGGAATTAAAATTCCGAAAATAGGTATATCCTGCAGTCCATTTGATGTTTCTAGAATCCGTGTAGGTCAACTGAGGTCTAAAAATCTGCTGATTCCAAACATTGAAATAATCAACAGTTCTAAAATGAAATTCAGAACGTAAACTGAGTTTATCATTTAGTGGTAGATCTATGAATGTGGCATTCCAAACACCTTCAACTTTGCTGTATTCTTGCGCAAAAAGAGTCTGCAATAAACACAAACTCATAAATCCAAAAACTAGAATTTTCTTCATTCTGTACGTATTTATTTAAATTTTCTCATTAATCCTTCTTGGGAGACCGAGGCGACCATTCTTCCAGAACGATCAAAAATATTTCCCCTTGAATAACCCCTGGCATTGGAAGCACTCGGGCTTTCAATGGCATACAACAACCAATCATCTATTTTAAAATCACGGTGAAACCACAACGCATGATCTAAACTGGCATAGTAGATTTTGTGACTTTCAAATGCTTCTCTGTGAGGAAGGGTAGCTGACAACAGTAGGCTGTAATCCGAAGCAAAAGCAAGGAGTTGGTGCTGTAATGCTGTATCTGCTTTAATTTTTTCTTTGGTCTTGAACCAAATATGCGACAAGGGCGGTTTATTTTGAGTTTCCAGATAAATTGCTTTACCCACTGGGCGAAATTCAAAAACCTGTGGATGAGCCATCATTAATCTTTGATAGCGTTCAGAATCTTTTTCTTTTAAAGGCTCCGCTTGCTGAATGTCGGTAAGCAAAATTTCTGGGGTTAAAACATTGGGCATGGTAATTTGATGATCAGCTCCTTCCTCATCCAAATGAAAAGACGCGGCCATATTAAAAATAGCTTTACCTTCTTGATAAGCAACCACCCGCCTGGTCGTAAAGCTCCTTCCATCGCGTATAGCATCTACATGATAATCAATGGGAATATTAATATCTCCTCCCAAAATAAAATATCCATGCATGGAGTGCGCCTTTCTGTCACTAGGTACAGTTTGATATGCAGCATGAAGGGATTGCCCCAGTACTTGCCCTCCAAAAACACGCCCCCAAACTGTCTTGTAGTTTTGACCTACGAAATGGTGGGTGTCTTTTTGTTCAAGCTGAAGTAAAGAAATAAGTGAATTAAGATCTATCATTAATATTTGGTATAGTTGTTCTAACGAACTGGAAGTTAAGAATTAAACTATTGACGCTTATTCCAAATTTCATGCACAGGGTCACCTTTACTGCTAAAGCCTTGGTGATGCCAATCGGCTCCTTTTAGTTCGTAGTTAAAAGGTAAAACAGCTCCAACCCTACTGCTGTCTCTTGAAAAATATTCAATGTGTTCGATGTATTTGCCACCTTGATTAGTATAATAGCCTCCCCCTGAGCCAAAAAAATGGAATGTTTCAGTGTTGTATGCTATCCATTGGAAAAATCCATCCAATAAAAATTTCATTGTCTTTCGAGGCCCTGAAGTGTCTCTTCTTCTTTCTCCTTGTTCAGTCATTCTCCCAGCCATCAACCATTTACCGTTTAGATCTTCAGGCTTTTTTGAAAGTAGTATCCAATCTTTTGACAATTCCAACTCCATTTGTTTTAAGCCGTCTTTAACAAAGTTAGAATTGAATTCAAAAACAACTGATATAACATTTGCTGTCTTGGTATAAAAACCTCCACGAGTAAGTATAAATTCGGCTGGTTTAACAACATATTGAGTTTCTACCACATATGTATCATCCATTGTTATTCGGTGGGTAATTGTTTTTCCATTCTGCTTGGTTTTGTATGAGTAAACCTGAGCTTGTAAGCTGATTAGGCTAAAAAATAAGAGGCTAAATAATTGCAGTTTCATTTGTTAATTTCTGTAGTTTAGAGCGGGTTTACGATCTCCTAACATAGGTTTGTATTCGAAATCTACACCCCTTTTTTTAATAAAATCTTCTTGGGCTGCCTTGATGATTTTTGGATTGTCAATCAATTGCATTCCTGTCAAAGCAAGAGTCTTAGCAGCTACTATCATTCCTTTATTACCAATATTAGTTCCTCCAGCGGCAACTGCTTGCCAGCTGTGGGCAGGAGTTCCAGGAACCCAAGTTGCAGCTCTTAATCCTGCCGTTGGCACAGCAAAACTTACATCGCCCACATCTGTAGAACCACCTGGTTTTGCGTTTTCACTGTAAGGAGCAACACCCTCTACAAATTTTGTGTCTAAAGGTGCTCCCAAACTTTCAGCAATTTTTTCTGCAAAAGCCCGTTCTTCATCAGTGTATTTATAACCTCCTATAGTTTCAAGATTTTTGTGAACCATCGGTTGTAATACATCGTTGAATAACAATTCATGGGTGCCGCCAATCATCTCGTATTCCATAGTAGTGCCAGTACCTAAGGCGGCTCCTTTTGCTGCATTTACTATACGTTCGAAAATTTGGATAACCTCATCTCTAGTTTTGTGTCGGGCATAGTAATAAACTTCCGCAAAGTCAGGAACCACATTAGGTGCTAGTCCACCACGGGTAATGACATAGTGAATTCGAGTACTTTCAGTTACGTGCTCACGCATCATGTTAACCATATTATTCATCGCCTCCACTGCATCCAAAGCAGAACGCCCTTTTTCAGGAGCTCCAGCTGCATGAGCAGAGACTCCATAAAAACGAAACTTAGCTGATTTATTTGCCAAAGCAGGACGAATGCTTGCAGCATTTTTATTGTCAGCATGCCAGTGTAAGGCAACATCTACATCTTCAAATAAACCTGCTTGAGTCATATATACTTTTCCTTAACCTCCTTCTTCAGCTGGACATCCAAAATATTTTACCGTTCCTGACTTACCCTCTTTTTGAAGGTAATTTTTTATGG
>CAZOWC010000007.1:1247-21942 GCA_964583375.1 uncultured Flavobacteriaceae bacterium | reverse complement strand
TTATACAAAACTTGGCGTTCAACAAAGTACTGCCAGATGTAGAGTTCATTCTCTTTTACCCAGTTCAACTCTTCTTCAGTATAGGCGATTTTTGTAGTTTCCAGTTCATGCGGCAACAGTAAATCCTGCAAATACATTTTTTTACCCTCATAAAGCATTTGAGCCAAAAAAGTTCGGTCTTCGACAGGAGGGATTACGTATGCCCCAAATTTTTCTACTAACTGACTTGCTATAAATTTTTGATCCAACTCTTTTCTGATATAACTGGGAATACCCTCGTACAATTGGTGATCAGCACCTAAAAACGTGTCCAAGGATAGCAAGACTAAGCTGTCTGAATACACAGTCTTAATCTGGTAATCCACATTATTCGTCAGAGTGACTAATTGAGGGATTTTAGTTTGAGGAAAGTGATAATTAATGTGTTTGAAAAGATGGGTCAGCTCATGCTCCAGAGGTGTAATGTCCTCAAAAACTTCTTTCACTGCATTTTGAAGTATCAATTGAAGACTGTCCTTTTGCCTAGCTATCCACACACTGTCAGAAAATTGCTTTGGGAACAAATAGGGGTATTTTTTTTTTAAGTCAGGAATCACTTCAGGCTCCTGATTGTAAAATTGCAAATCAAAACGATCAAATGAGATGGATATGGGTAGAGATGCTATTTTGGCTTCATTTTCAACTCCATTCTGACAGCCGCTATAAAAGATAAAAACAGCAACAAAAAGTAGACTTTTTTGAAAATAATAAAAAAATAAAGGCAGTCTTTTCATTTGGCTTTCTTCAATCCTTTTAAATACTTTAATTTTAGACAAATTTACTAGCTTAAAATGACTTGAGAATGGAATCACCAGAAAAAGTAGCAGAATACATCTCCCAATGGCTTACCGACTATGTAGAAAAATCAAATATGAAGGGATTTGTAGTTGGGATTTCTGGAGGTATAGATTCTGCGCTCACTTCAACGCTCTGTGCCATGACAGGAAAAGAGGTCCTCTGTCTTGAGATGCCTATCAAACAGGGTGAAGATCAACTGAAACGCTCATCCGAGCACATCAACTGGTTAAAACAGAATTTTTCAAACGTACGCTCTAAACGAATGAATTTAGATAGTGTATTTGAATCTTTTTGCGGGCTTCTACCTGATCCTAAAGATCCAAATGCTTATGAATTGAGTTTAGCAAATACTCGGGCAAGACTTAGAATGACAAGTCTTTACTATTTTGCAGCTTTGGAAGGTTATTTAGTTGCTGGAACTGGTAATAAAGTGGAAGATTTTGGTGTAGGATTTTATACTAAGTACGGCGATGGAGGGGTTGATTTAAGCCCAATTGCTGATCTTACCAAAACACAGGTTTTCAATCTTGCCAACCATTTGAACATCATCGATGTCATTCAAAATGCAGCCCCAACAGACGGACTTTGGGGTGATGACCGAACCGATGAAGATCAACTCGGGGCCACCTATCCTGAATTAGAATGGGCAATGGAGGCTTATGAAAAAAATATTTCCCACGATCAATTTAACTCACGTCAAAAAGAAGTTTTCCAGATTTTTAAAAAGTATTTCGATCAAAATCAACACAAAATGCAACCCATACCAGTCTGTAAAATCCCTGAAGAAATTAGCTAAAAAATAACTAAATTGTTAAAGATGTTATTTTCCAAATCTTACATCCTATGATTAAAGTTGCACTTTTAGATCCTCATCCTGTTGTTCATAAAGGTGTTAAGTCCTTTTTTAGAAAAACTGAACATATAAGGGTCGTCGGAACATTTTCAGATGCTAAAGGGTTGTTCCATTTTATAGAGAAAAATAAAATTGATGTGCTCATTTTAGAAATGGAGTTGGACGGAGACAGTGCCGTTCAGTTGATAAAATGGGTTAAGTCAAAACTCCCTGAGACAGCAATTATTATCTATACCTCACTACCCCAATCTATTTATGGGATATCACCCCTTAAAGCAGGAGCAGCTGGATATCTGTCTAAACAAGTAAGTAGAAAAATAATGTTAGAAGCCATAGAAAAAGTAGTTGGAAACGGCTATCACATCACCTCAAATTTCGCAAATAAAATCACTAATAATATAGATTTATCTAAACCCAGAAATACCTATGAAATGCTTTCCCGAAGAGAGGTAGAGGTTCTTAAGCTCTTAATTGAGGGAAAGAGGAATATCGAAATATCAGCCAGTTTGAAGATCAATCAAAAAACAGTAAATACCTATAAAACAAGATTAATGCGGAAGTTGGAAGTGGAAAATCCGATAGATCTCTTTCAGCAAGCTCGAAATTTTGATTTGATTTAAAGTACGCGATTAAGCTTTTTAGAGAGCAATTTTTTCAATCCCTGGTACTGCATCACATCTTCTAAAAACTCAGATAATTCCTCAGTCGGCTCCACTTCTTTTGACTCCTGAAGAAGGCTTTGAATCTTTTCATCGATCAAATACCTTCTAAAAGTCAATATAGTTTCACTCACTAATTGCCCTACTACGCTTTCTCGTTCTTTGACAAAAATATTTTTCTTTTCCCATCCGTGAAGTTGATGCACTTCTTCTGCAAGTAGGATGTCTGAAATTATTTTCCCTAAACTCGGATCTTCTTGTTGCAGAACTTTATCAATTTTTAACTCTCCTTCCAGCTGGTAAGTCTGAATTAACTGGTCGTAAAGAGAGCGAAATTCAGGCTGGATAAATTCTACTTCATCTTGCTGCAAATCCAAAAAAATCTTTTCATAAACCTTGGTCTGTATGGTCTTGGATTCTTCAACTAAATTTCCCTCCTCATCTGAACTCACAATTAATTCATCAAAAGAGGCTTCGTGATTACCATATTGAATTAAAATACTGATGATTTGCTTTTCCAGATGTAACAAGGGATTTGAAGCAAGTTCTTGTTGAGGCATTTTTTGAATTGGAGTTTGCTTTTCATCTGTAGGAGTTGCGATTTTACGAACAGGTTTTTGCTTCTTGTTCTGTTCCTGCGCAAGTGCATTAAAAAGTACAGGCTCAGAAACCTCCATCGCCTCAGCACACTGCTTAATGTAAATCTCTTGTTGAATAGCATCAGGTATTTTAGAAATACTTTGCACAATTTCTCTTACGGTGGCTGCTTTTTTTACGGGATCTTGATCTGCTTCTTTTAAAAGGATGTCCGTTTTAAATTCAATAAAGTCCTTGGCCTCCGTTTTCAAATAGCTTTTAATCTCCTCTTCCGAATGAGACTTCGCGAAACTATCTGGATCTTCCCCTTCGGGAAAACTACAGATTTTCACATTCATCCCCTGTTCAAGAATGAGGTCAACTCCTCGAATTGCAGCTCGAAGCCCGGCCGCGTCACCATCAAATAATACGACAATATTTGAAGTTAGCCTTCTTATCAGTCTGATTTGCTCAGGGGTAAGTGCAGTTCCAGATGAGGAAACAACATTTTCAATGCCGCTCTGAAAAAGCTGAATAACGTCTGTATATCCTTCCACTAAAAAACAAATATCCTCCTTTGCTATTGCTTTTTTAGATTCGTAAATACCATACAATACCTGGCTTTTGTGATATATCTTACTTTCGGGTGAGTTTAGATATTTTGCTGTCTTTGCAGTATTTGACAATATTCTACCGCCAAAACCTTGAACTCTTCCAGCCATACTTCGTATGGGGAAAACTACACGTCCTCTAAAACGGTCTACAGCTCCACGATCATTTTTAATGACTAGCCCTGTTCCTAACACATACTCTTCAGAGTATCCTGCTTTTAGTGCTTTCTGATAAAAGTGATCTTTTTTTTCTGCGGCATAACCCAAGCCAAAAAAACGAATGGTTTCATCGGCAAAACCTCTTTCTCTAAAGTATGATAGCCCGATAGCCATTCCCTCTGAATACTCCCATAAATCTTTTTCAAAAAACTCTTGGGCATATTGGTTAACTAGGTATAGGCTTTCTTTGGCATTGGCAATTTCTTTTTCTTCCTGGCTTTGTTCAGTTTCTTCAATTTCAATATTATAGCGTTTAGCCAAAAAACGGATGGTTTCTGGATAAGAAAAGTGCTCGTGTTCCATCAAAAATGCCACTACGTTTCCCCCTTTACCACTACTAAAATCTTTCCAAATTTGTTTGACAGGCGACACCATAAAACTCGGAGTTCTTTCTTGAGAGAAGGGGCTTAAGCCCTTAAAATTAGATCCTGACTTTTTTAAAGCCACAAAATCTCCAATGACCTCCTCTACCCGAGCGGTTTCATATACTTGATCTATAGTGGTTCTTGAAATCAAAAAGTGGTGTTTTGAATAAATTTATACATTCTTGTAGAAAATTAATATCAAAAAATGGGGTTTTTAAATCTTTCGCTCCGTTACGTAATTCAACATAAGCTCAAGCGCATCTCGATATTCGTTTTTTGGAAAATCAGACAATAGCTGTTTTGCCTGACTTTTATATTCTTCCATTTTATTTATAGCAAAATCCAATCCGCCTTTTGCTTTTACAAAAGAAATCAAATCATTTACCTTTTTTTTATCTTTGTTGTGGTTTTTAACGGTATTGATTATTACTCTTTTTTCCTTTTGACTTACTGTGTTTAATGTGTAAATTAAAGGGAGGGTCATTTTTTTCTCTTTGATATCTATTCCAATAGGCTTACCTATTTTACGTTCGCCGTAATCAAATAAATCATCTTTGATTTGAAAAGCCATACCCAATAACTCACCAAAGCGATGCATGTTATCAACTTTTTCTTTTGGTGCGTCAACTGACTGTGCTCCAAGGGAACAACAAGCGGCCAGTAAAGTCGCTGTTTTTTGTCGTATGATCTCGTAATAAATTTTCTCTGTAATATCTAAATGTCGGGCTTTCTCAATCTGCAATAGCTCTCCTTGACTCATCTCCCTTACAGCAACTGAAATGATTTTTAACAAATCAAAATCTTCATTTTCTATAGACAACAACAAGCCTTTTTACAGGAGGTAGTCCCCTACTAAAACAGCAATTTTATTTTTCCACAAAGCATTAATCGAAAAATAACCTCTACGTTTATTACTGTCGTCAACCACATCATCATGGACTAAAGTAGCGGTATGGATCAACTCGATGACAGACGCTCCCCTATATGTGCGTTCGTTAACCTTCCCCTTTCCCAATAGTTTGGCGACCAAAAAAACAAACATAGGACGCATTTGTTTTCCTTTTCTATTGACAATAAAGTGTGTGATTCTGTTGAGTAAAGCAACTTTTGAGGACATGGATTCTGCAAACTTTTCTTCGAAAAGATCCATTTCTTCATAAATAGGTTTCTTGATTTGCTCAACAACTTTCATAGGCAGGTAAAGATATCAATTCTAAGGAGACTTACTCCATTGATTGAACGTTGTATTTAGGGATTATTTATATGCCAATTGACCGCAGGCTGCATCAATATCTTCTCCTCTAGATCTTCGATATGTGACTTGAATTCTAGAATTTGTTAGTGTTTTAATATAATCATCTATTATTTGGCTAGAGGCTTGTTTCATGTCATTGCCATCTATAGGATTGTATTGAATCAGATTTACTTTTGAAGGAACCTTTAAGCAAAACTGCACTAGGGCCTTAATATCTTCTCTGGTGTCGTTGACTCCTTCCCATATCACATATTCAAAAGTAACTCGCTTTTTAGTACAGGCATACCAATGCTTTAAAGAATCTAACAACTCATCCAATGGAAACTTGGTAGCAAAGGGCATGATTTTTTTTCGTACTTCTTGACGGGCGCTATGTAAAGAAACAGCAAGTCTAAATTTGACACCGTCGTTAGCCATTTTTCGTATCATCTTAGGAATGCCTGAAGTCGATACTGTAATCCTTTTTGGTGACATTCCGAGACCTTCAGGATCTGTAATTTTATCAATAGATGCCAAAACGTTTTTATAGTTCATCAAAGGCTCTCCCATCCCCATAAATACAATATTTGACAAAGGGCGTTGGTGATACATCAAACTCTGTTGATTGATGGTCACTACTTGATCGTAAATTTCATCAGGATTGAGATTCCGCATACGTTTCATTGAAGCCGTTGCACAAAAAGTACAATCTAAACTACATCCAACTTGTGAAGAAACACAAGCAGTACTCCTACTAGCCGTCGGTATAAGTACAGATTCAACCACCAATTGATCGTGGAGTTTTACCGCATTTTTAACTGTTCCGTCTTTGCTTTTTTGTTCGGCATCAATTTTGATGTATTTGATATGAAAGTGAGATTTTAATAGCTCCCGATGCTCTAAAGTCAGGTTCGTCATGGAATCAAAATCATGGGTTCCTTTTTGCCATAACCACTGATAAACCTGCTTTCCTCTAAATGAAGGTATGCCCTGAGATTCAAAGAATTGAATTAACTCTTCTTTAGTTAGTGCCCGTATATCTTTTTTGGTATTTTCCAATCGATTGTAAATAAAAAAACCGCCTTTTAGCGGTTTAAATTCTATAAAATGAGCATGGCATCACCGTAAGAGTAAAAATTGTATTTCTCCTTGATGGCTATTTTGTAGGCTTCTTTTATAAAGTCGGGATCTGCAAAGGCAGAAACCATCATTAAAAGGGTAGACTTTGGTGTATGAAAGTTTGTAATCATGCTGTTTGCAATCGAAAAATCATAAGGAGGAAAAATAAATTTATGGGTCCATCCTTGGTATTCGTTGAGTTGACCTGCAGAAGAAACTGAACTCTCCAGACCACGCATAACAGTAGTTCCAACAGCACAAATCTTACGGCGTTCAGCTATGGCCTTATTTACCTTGGCAGCTGCAATGGCATCGATAATCAATTCTTCAGAATCCATCTTATGTTTAGATAAATCCTCAACCTCAACCGGACTAAAGGTTCCTAAACCGACATGAAGAGTCAATTCAGCCAAATCAATCCCTTTAATCTCTAGACGCTTGAGTAGATGTTTTGAGAAGTGTAATCCTGCTGTGGGTGCCGCAACAGCTCCCTCGTGCTTTGCATATATAGTTTGGTAACGCTCTCTATCTTCATCATCAGTTTCACGTTTGATATATTTAGGTAGAGGGGTTTGACCCAGCTCCTTAAGTTTTGTTCTGAATTCAGCATAACTCCCATCGAATAAAAAACGTAGAGTTCTACCTCTGGAGGTGGTGTTATCAATGACTTCAGCCACTAAACTTTCATCTTCTCCAAAATAGAGTTTATTCCCAATTCTGATTTTACGTGCAGGATCTACCAAAACGTCCCAAAGGCGCTGTTCCTGGTTTAATTCTCTGAGTAAAAAAACTTCAATTCTCGCACCTGTTTTCTCCTTGTTTCCAAATAGTCGTGCCGGAAAAACTTTGGTATTGTTGAGCACCATCACATCACCCTCGTCAAAAAAATTTATAACATCCTTAAAAGTATGGTGTTCGATTTTTTCTTCTTTACGATGAAGTACCATCAATCTGGATTCATCTCTATCTGATGCAGGTCTTTGAGCTAAAAGGATATTTGGGAGTTCGAATTGGAATTGAGATAATTTCATTGAATAAATTTAAGCGGCAAATATACCATCTCAACATGGGCCTTGTCAAGTAAAAAGGTATTTATCTGTAATTTATATTGAAATTAATTTGTTCAAGGTCCTTCCAAAAGGTGGGATAAGACTTTGAAACCACCTCTGCATTTTCAATTGTCAGTGGAACTTTTAGTGCTAGTGGTGCGAAAGCCATCGCCATTCTGTGATCATTATATGTAGGCAAACTAAGATCCGCAACAAAGTTTGAACCCGCTTCTAGTTCCAGACTCTCATGGGTAACTTTAACTTGAGCACCTAGCTTAGTCAATTCATTATAAAGCGCTTGTAATCGATCAGTCTCTTTAATTTTTAAAGTATGTAAACCCCTTAGTTTACAACCAACACCAAGTCCATAACAGCTTACCGCTATAGTCTGAGCGATATCTGGTGTTTTCGACAAATCCCATTCAAGGACATCCGCTAAATCAACCTTTTCTTTTTTGAGTATTAAGGTCTGACCCTCAATTGATGAACTCACGCCCAACTTACTATAAATTTCTCTTAACACCCGATCTCCTTGAAGACTATTTTGTTTATAACTGGTTAAATGAATTTCACTTTCACCTGACAAAGCCACTATACTAAAATAATAAGAAGCTGAACTCCAATCCGATTCCACAATTTGGGTTTTAAGCCTTGGTTTTTTTTGAGGCTCAACGCGAATACTTTGTCTTTTAAACTCTGTTTGGACTCCAATGTTGTTGAGAAGAGACAGTGTCATATTGATATAGGGGACTGAAGTGATTTTACCCACCAAATCCAACTGTATCCCGTGTTCTAAAATAGGTCCTATCAGTAAAAGTGCTGAAATATATTGGCTACTGATATCAGCTGGCAGCGTCACCGTTCCTCCGGTGAGCTTTTTCCCCTTTATTATAATTGGAGGATAACCTTCTTTCTTTTCATAAGCGATGGAAGCTCCAATAGAACGAAGTGCCTCAACTAAAATTTTTATGGGGCGTTCTTGCATTCGCTGGGAGCCAGTTAACATAACTTCCCTTCCTTCAAGATGCGCAAAATAGGCTGTTAAAAATCGCATGGCTGTACCAGCATGGTGAACATCAATCACGTCAGTCTTAGCTTTTAATGCTGCTTGCATTACCTCACTATCGTCAGACTCTGAGGTGTTTTCAATGGATAATCCAGAAAATAAAGCTTGCAGAAAAAGCAATCTATTAGTTTCACTCTTAGAACCTGTGATACACAATTTGCCATTGCATTTCGCTGATGGATGCGAAAGTGATACTGTCATTTAATTTTTCAATTTTGGATTATTCTTATGACGGTCAAGGTCCCGTTCGGATTTTAGTTGTAGCTTTTTATCAAATGTAGCTTGAAGGTTAACACCTGTTTGATTTGCAAGACAAATCGCTACAAAAATCACATCGGCCAATTCTTCACCTAGATCTTTTTGTTTGTCGCTTTCTTTTTCCGACTGTTCACCATACCTTCTTGAGACGATTCGAGCAACTTCACCAACCTCTTCAGTAAGTTGAGCCATATTGGTTAACTCATCAAAATATCGGACTCCATGGGTTTTGATCCACTCGTCAACTTTCTTTTGTGATCCTTCTAAATCCATTGTCAAAAATAGCGATAAATCTTGGTAAACCCATTTTAGAAGCAGAGACTCTTAAAAAAAAGCATTCAATTCATCTAAAGAGTCTACGATTAAACATTTATCATGTCTTTCTTCCGAATGAGAATTGAAATGAACGGCGTGCATTCCCTGAGTCATAGCGCCTAAAATATCCGCTTCCAGACTGTCCCCTATCATTAAAGATTTTTTTGGATTTGCCTGAGTTTGACGCATGGCCTGAATAAAAATTTGAGGATGAGGTTTTTTGTAGCCCAGCTTTTCTGCAGTAAAGACAAAATCAAAATACGAATCCAAACCCGAGTTTTTAATCTTAAAATGCTGTACTTGTTCAAATCCATTGGTGATGATGTGTAATTTATATTTGGACTTTAATTTATTAAGCAAGGGAATGGCTCCTTTAAACAAGTGCGGAAATGTACTCAAATATGCAATATATGCTTCTGAAATCTCATCGATTTGACTTGTGGTGGTTTGATAATTAATATGATTAAAGCTATCTAAGAGGCGATTGTGTCTCAATTCTTCTTGAGTGATACGATTCTCTCTATATGCTTTCCAATAGCGGTGGTTGATTGGATTGTAATGAAAAATAAATTGATCTAAGTCAGCCTTGAGTTGCATTTCTCCAAAAATTTTTTGAAAGGTGAGCAATGAGTTTTTTTCAAAATCCCAGAGTGTATGATCCAAATCAAAAAAAACATCAGTTAAGGCATCCTTAAACTCGATCACTTAATATAGTCTTTAAAAGCTTTTTGTAGGGGTAAGTGCTGCTTTTTTGAATGCAAGAACCCATTACTAATAGCCAGTGTTAGTCGGTTACAAGATAGGGGTAAGTTTTTATATATCTTCTCCAATTGGTCAAACACTTTGTAGTTTTTCAATCGGCAAAAGGCCGTCTCTTTAGCTACAACTGGATGGATTTTTAAAGGCAGCTGAAACTCATTCGTAAGATCGTAAAAATAAAAGGGGGTTGCAGTACTGGCTCGAAATCCAATTTGATCTGAATAACCCATACTGTAATCCTCCGAAAACTCAAAATCTACTAAGTCCGCATAGACCTCAGAAAGTTGCCTAAAACTTGTTGGAATACGACTCATTTTAACCTGTCTGTGGGTTAGCCTTTGGAAATCCTTTTTTTCACTCTCCAATCCTATTTCAGATTTTAGTTGAGATTCAACTGAGAGTAAAAGCCCCAAAGAATAATCATCACTTACTTTTTTTATTCTCAATTGTAATCTTCTATTAAAGGTCGACACATTGGATTCATAAGCTGAACTGTTGGCATAAAGGAAAAAAACTTTGGGAGTGATGGACGAATTTTCAAACCATTTATCCCAAAAAGAAAAACTGTCGTAAGGATCGTCTTCTAATCTAAAAAGTACTGCCAGTTGATTAATGATTTTTAATAAATCAAATGACCAAATAGACTTTAAAAATGTTTCCACTACGACCAAAACAGAACGATTGCGGTATTTAAAAGCCAAGGGTACATCAATAAGAATTTCCTTTTGGGGTTTTTTGAGTCTATACGATTCAATTTCTTCAAAATGTTCACTCATAATTTCATGAAGCTTAAGCGCCCAAATATCGACTAATGGGAGTTCTAAAAAGCCTTGTTGTGCTGCTAGGCTTTCCGCTGGATCAAACAAACCGGTATCCGTTTTAATGTGGGGAGTAAGTTCCTCATAACGAGACAACAGATAAAAACTTGACGCAAAAATATCATAGGGGACTGTATTTTCATTGGTCGTTTTAAAAAAAGCTGGTGTACCCTCCCAGTCTTGAACTGAGGGTTCATGGTGAAAAATGCCACGTTCAAATAGTATCGAGTGGGACGCGACAAAAAATTCGTCTCCTAAAGCTTTAGTCGTATAACTCATCTTTGGACCTGAGTGTGCAACAAAAACTTCAATTGAAGAGGTAAAACTGACCGCTAATTCCAACATATTTTCAAAAATATGCTTAAAAATATAGCTCACTCGAGGAGTAATTTTGTGTGTGTAAACCAGTAGCATTTAAATGATTTCTTCGTCAGTAAAGCTAAAGTAGCCTTTTTCTGAAACAATCAAATTATCCAATACCCTCATATCAACATAGCTTGCTTCTTTCTTAAACTTTTGAGTCAATTCTTTATCGTGTCCACTTGGTTTTAAATTCCCAGAAGGATGGTTGAGAACTAAAATTAGTGCGGTAGCTCCTACTTCAAAGGCGCGCTTTAAATCCAAACGAATATCAACCACCGTTTGAGTTATACCACCTTGACTGAGTCTAAATTTTTCGAATATTTTGGAAGATTGATTGAGATAAAGTACCTAAAATTCTTCGTTATCAAGTAAAGCGAGCTCATGACAAATTTGCTCGTATACCAGCTTACTGTAGTTCAGTACTGGAGGTTTTGTTGATGTTAACTTACCCTTTTACTAAACTCTAAAGCCGCCTTCACTTTAATTGCCTTTGCCATTCCTATACCGTTGAATTTTACCAAATATTCCAAAGGAATTTTGTGTAATTTAAGTAAATTATTGTCCACACTTTGTGAAACTCTTTTAATCAAATCAACCCTACTTTCTTTAGGACTAACACTGCTGATTAAAATTACTATCAGTTCTGCATTAATTAAATAGGATGCCAAGTGTTTATGAAGTTTCTCTCTTGGGCGATTTGAAACATCCCAATCTTTAATGGTGCTTTTTTTTAGACGATTATGACATGGGGCAAACTATACCCTACCAAATTATAATTTTTAAACAAAAAATATTCCTACAAAAATTGCTGTTGGAGAGCTGACCAATCCATGCCTCCAAAATTTCCAGAACTCATCATTACTAAAACAGTTTCATTGTAGTCTTTTGCTAGCAGCATGTCATTCAGCTCATTAGCATCTTTAAACACAACCAAATTTTTATGGGCAAAAGATTGCATAATGACCTCTGGGGGAATCGGTACTCTGTTTTTAATTTTTAATGCTTCGGGATCGTAAAAAATGATTGCCTCGTCTGCCGACTCTAAACTATGGGCATACTGTTTAATAAACTCAGGGTCAAGACTACTGTAGGTGTGTAACTCCAAACACACCATAATATTTTTCCCCTTAAACTGATGGCTGACTGCTTTACTACTTGCTTTTACTTTACTTGGTGCATGAGCAAAATCTTTAAATAAAAAACTTTTAGCCCCTCTAGCTAGTAGCTCCAAACGATTTGTTGCTCCTTTAAAACTAGGTATGGCCTCGAAAAAATCAGAACTATCCAAACCCATTAGTTGAGCAATCCACTGTGCAGCAACTAAATTTTGAAGGTTGTGAATACCAAATACAGCTAAGGGAAGATTTCCTTCTTGTGTTTCAAGAAAAGTAATTCCATCATCAATGAAATATTCTGGTGTTCGATACCCTATTTTTTTGATGGGATGTGTGTTGGATTCCACCAACTTCACAAGTACTTCATCCTCCTCGTTATAAATCAAAACACCTCCCTCCTGTATGGAGTTTATAAACAACTCAAACTGGGAGCAATAATTTTCAAAAGTGGCGAAAACATTGACGTGATCCCACGCAATTCCGCTGATTAGTGCAATTTCAGGTGTGTACCACAAAAATTTGGGCTGAGGATCAATGGCTGAAGACAAATATTCATCCCCCTCAAGTAAAACAAAATCATTATCGTCCGTAATGGATAAGGTTTTTGAATCCTCAGAAACTGGTGCTCCAACCATGTAATCGGTATCGATATCGTGATATTTTAAGGTATGTAACACCATTGCTGTAATGGTTGTTTTTCCATGACTACCTGCAACAACAGCGCTTGTTTTATTCTCAGTAAGTAAGGCTAAAAACTCTGGATAAGATTGGATAATTAGGTTTAACTCTTGGGCGCGAACTAGCTCAGTATTGTTTTTTTTTGCATGCATTCCCAATACCACAATATCTAAATCTTTCGTTATTTTTTCAGGAAACCATCCCTCAGTCTCGGGAAGTATTCCAGCGTTTTGAAGCTTTGATTTTGAGGGTTCAAATATCACGTCGTCGCTCCCTGTAACTCGGTGTCCTAATTCAACCATGCCCAGAGCTAAACTGTGCATGGCACTGCCCCCAATTGCAATAAAATGAAGTCGCATCATCGCTTTTAGGGATTCAGTTGTTTCCAGAGCATGTCTTTGAGCTCAGTTAAGTGAAATTGGGTTGCACTTGAGATAATCAAATAGGGTATTTCTTTGAAAGTTACTTTCATTTCTCTGGTGTATTCAGCCAACAATTCATCATCCAATAAATCGGCTTTTGAGAGAACCACCATATAGCCTTTATCCAATAATTCTGGATTGTATTTGATCAACTCTTTCTGTAAAATATCAAAAGCTTTTTTAACATCTGGGGTATCTGCCGGTATCAGATAGAGTAAAATAGAATTTCGTTCTATATGCCTTAGGAAATAATGTCCCAAGCCTTTTCCCTCAGCTGCACCCTCGATTATACCAGGTATGTCCGCCATTACAAACGACCTGTAATCTCTGTATTCCACTATTCCCAAATTTGGTTTTAAGGTAGTGAATTCATAATCTGCTATTTTGGGTTTGGCCGCAGTAAGGGCAGCAAGTAAAGTAGATTTTCCAGCATTGGGAAAGCCAATGAGACCCACATCCGCCAAAACTTTTAATTCTAGAGTAATGGGTACCTCAATCCCATCTCTCCCAGGCTGAGCATAGCGGGGTGTTTGACGAGTTGATGATTTAAAATGCCAGTTTCCTCGACCACCTAAACCACCTTCTGCAAGAATTTCTTCTTGGCCGGCTGTCGTAATTTCAAATAAAATTTCTTTTGTCTCTGAATTACGAATAACGGTACCTACAGGTACGTCGATGTACAAATCTTCTCCCTGTGCTCCGCTACTTCGATTTTTACTGCCGTCACCTCCGTGACCTGCAGCAAAATGGCGTTTAAACTTAAAGGAGTAAAGTGTCCATAGCTGTTCGTTTGCCCGAATAATTACATGTCCTCCTCGACCTCCATCGCCTCCGTCTGGGCCACCCTTGGTGATGAATTTTTCACGATGTAAATGGATAGAGCCTTTACCCCCTTGGCCGGAGCTTACATTTAATTTGACATAATCGACAAAGTTTCCTTCAGTCATGAATTATTAAAGGCTGTTGATCAGTTGCTTCAAGCGTTGCGTAATTTCTTCTATAGAACCAATACCGTTAACGCTTTAAAACTTATTTTTTTTGGTGTAATAATCTCTTAATGGAGCCGTTTTCTGATTGTACTCCTCAAAACGATTACGGATTTTACTTTCGTCTTGATCGTCTGTTCTTCCGCTACTTTTACCTCGTTCTAACAACCGCTCGACCAAAATATCGTCTGCAGCTTCTAATGCAATAGTAGCCGAAATTTCCATTTGCTTGTCCTTTAAGAATGCATCCAGTGCTCCTGCCTGCGCCTCAGTTCGTGGAAAACCATCAAATATAAATCCCTTGGCTTGCGGATTTTGATCGACCTCGGCCTCTAACATATCGACAGTTACCTGATCAGGAACTAAATCTCCCTGATCCATATAAGACTTTGCCAAAACACCCAAAGGGGTTTCATTTTTGATATTATTACGAAAAAGGTCTCCAGTTGATATGTGAACCAAATTGTACTGCTCTTTTAGAAATGAAGCTTGTGTTCCTTTTCCAGCTCCAGGCTTGCCAAATAAAACAAGATTTATCATAAAAAATATTTGCCCAAAGATACCCATTTTAGATTGCTTTTTTCCATTCCAAAAAACTTATACGTATTTTTGCCAAAAGGATATGATGGGATTTTTCTCCACTACTAAAACGATCGGAATCTTAGGAGGCGGGCAACTGGGTAAAATGCTCCTTAATACGACACGCCAGTGGGATATTCAGACCCATGTCATGGATCCTGGTGAACATGCTCCTTCACGTATCGGATGTAGCCGCTTTACTCAGGGTGACTTAATGGATTACCAAACCGTAATGGATTTTGGAAAAGAAGTCGACATCCTTACCCTTGAAATTGAAAATGTGAATGCCGATGCACTGGCCGATCTTGAAAAAGAAGGTGTTCAAGTTTATCCACAGGCAGCTGTCATTAAAACTATACAAAACAAATGCCGCCAAAAGGAATTCTACAAACAAAATGATATTCCCACCTCACCCTTTCAACTATATAACTCCAAAGAAGCGCTAAAAGATGCAGTGGTAAGAGGGTTGGTTTCCTTTCCCTTTGTTTGGAAATCTGAATCCATGGGATATGACGGCTATGGAGTTAAAATCATTCGGTCAAATCAAGATTTAGAAACGGTAAACGAAGGAGGCTGTATGGCCGAGGACTTGGTCAATATCGATAAGGAAATTGGGGTTATTGTATGCAGAAGCGTCAGTGGTGAAACGGTGAGCTATCCAAGTGTAGAAATGGAATTTCACCCTACGGCCAATCAGGTAGAATATGTTCTTAGCCCAGCCCGTATTTCAAATTCCATTGAACGAAAGGCTCAGGAAGTTGCCCAAAAAGTTTCCAGTACCTACCAACACGTTGGACTATTGGCTGTAGAATTATTTTTGACTAAGGAGGGAGAGATCTGGGTAAATGAAGTTGCCCCAAGGCCACACAATAGTGGCCATTACAGCATAGAGGCTTCTTACACCTCTCAATTTGAGCAACACATAAGGGCTTTACTGGACTTGCCCTTAGGCAACACAGAAAACAAAGTTTCTGGGGTAATGGTCAATCTGGTCGGAGCGGCAAAACATCAAGGTCCAGTTCACTACAAAAACATGGAGCATATATTAGCTATCGAAGGTGTTTGCCCTCATATTTATGGAAAAAAAGAAACACGTCCTTTTCGAAAAATGGGACATATTACCATTGTAAATAAAAGTTTAGAAACTGCACGTCAAATAGCAGAACAAGTAAAAGGAACCATTGAAGTAATATCAAAATAATATGGCACAAGTAGGAATTATTATGGGAAGTCAATCAGACCTACCCGTTATGGAAGAAGCAATCGCAATTTTAAAGGAATTTCAAATTGAAACTGAAGTAGATATCGTTTCTGCACATCGAACTCCGGATAAGATGACAGACTACGGTTCTAATGCACATCATAGAGGGATCAAAGTGATTATTGCCGGTGCAGGAGGAGCAGCTCACCTCCCTGGTATGATCGCTTCTTTAACTCCACTACCTGTAATTGGAGTTCCAATAAAATCAAGCAATTCTATAGATGGCTGGGATTCAGTCTTGTCCATCTTGCAAATGCCTGGAGGAGTTCCTGTGGCTACTGTTGCTTTAAACGGAGCTAAAAATGCAGGAATATTAGCTGCACAAATCATCGGAAGTCTAAATCCAGATGTACTCAATAAAGTCATCCAATACAAAGAAGGACTGAAGAAAAAAGTACTGGATAGTAGTAAAAATTTAAAAAAATAAAATCTTGAACAACCCACTTTTATCAGAGTTTAATACCCCTTTTGAATCTGCTCCATTCTCAACTATTAAAATTGATCACTACATCCCAGCAATTAAAAAGGCTATTGACGTTGCCCTTCAAGAAATAGATGCCATTGCAAATCAAGAAGAAACTCCCACATTTAAGAATACATTAGAGCAAATAGAAAAATGCGGTAAACTTATCGGAAGAAATAGTTCCTTACTTTTCAATCTTAACAGCGCAGAGACTAGTGACGAATTACAGCAGATTACTCAACAAGCATCACCACTTTTAACTCAGTTTCAAAACGACATACGACTCAATGAAAAACTCTTTAAGAGAATTGAGGCCGTTTACCAAAATGAAGACCGATCCGAACTCACTCAGGAACAAATTTCCCTTCTTGAAAAAGAATACAAAAGTTTTGTGAGAAATGGTGCAAACCTTCCATTAGCATCTAAAGAAAAACTTCGCCAAATAGACACTGAGCTTTCTAAGCTCAGCTTGACCTTTGGAGAACATGTATTGGCAGATACTCAAGCGTTTGAACTTCATATCGAACAACATGAAGATCTAAAAGGATTGCCCTCAGCGTTAATCGAAACGGCAGCCGAGGAGGCGAAAGCTAGAGCTAAAAAGGGATGGGTTTTTACTTTAGACTACCCCAGCTATGTCCCTTTTATGACTTATGCTGAAAATAGGAGGTTGAGAAAACAATTTAGCATTGCTTTTGGCCAAAGAGGATATCAAGAAAATCCACAAAACAACTGTGAGGTTATTTTAAAAATTATTCAACTCAGAAAAGAACGCGCAGAGTTACTGGGCTATCAATCACATGCGGCCTTTGTATTAGAGGAACGTATGGCACAATCTGAAGTAAATGTCAAAAAGTTTTTAGACGAACTCACAGATAAAGCCAAACCTGCAGCAACAAAAGAATGGGAAACCATGCAAGCCTTTGCAGCTCAACATTTAGATCTAAAAGAACTAGAAAAATGGGACACCGCTTTTGTTTCAGAAAAGCTTAAACAAGCAACTTTGGATTTGGATGAACAAGAACTAAAACCCTATTTTCCTCTTGAAAATGTGTTGAAAGGATTATTTGATATTGTAGGTAAACTCTATGGGATAGAGCTCTTGGAAAATAAGGAGATCGATACCTATCATCCTGATGTAAAGGTCTATGAAGTAGATAAAAATGGAGCTTTTCACGCCCTGCTGTATGTTGACTTCTTCCCACGTCCAGGCAAACGAAACGGTGCTTGGATGACAAGTTATCGCTCACAAAACGCAACTCAAAGACCTCATATTTCCATAGTTTGTAATTTTTCTAAACCAACACAAAACCAACCCTCATTGCTAACCTTTCAAGAGGTCACAACCCTTTTTCATGAGTTTGGACATGCCTTACATGGTATGTTGGCAGATACTACCTACAGCTCATTAAGCGGTACAAGTGTCTTTTGGGATTTTGTAGAGCTACCCTCCCAGATTATGGAAAATTGGTGCTACCAAGCTGAGGCCCTTGCCTTATATGCAAAACATTATCAAACAGGGGAAGTGATTCCAAATGAGCTAATCGAAAAAATAAAAAAAACAGCTCGTTTTCAACAAGGACTTCAAACCCTAAGGCAGTTGAGTTTTGGCTATTTAGACTTGTCATACCACGATAAAAATGCTGATCAAATTCAAAATGTCAAAGCACACGAAAAAGAACAAATTGCCGATTTACAATTCACTAAGGATACTCACGAAAACTGTATGAGTACCGCATTTTCTCATATTTTTCAGGGAGGATATGCTGCGGGGTATTACAGCTATAAATGGGCTGAAGTCTTAGATGCAGATGCCTTTGATCTGTTTTTAGAGAATGGGATTTTTGATTCTACAACAGCAGCCTCTTTTTTAAATAATATCCTCTCCAAAGGGGGGACGATCCATCCAATGACCTTATATAAAAAATTTAGAGGCAAAGAACCCGACCCTTCAGCCTTACTACGAAGAGCAGGATTAGCTTGACATTAGCCTGAATTTTTTTAATATTAATATTTCCCCTTTTTTAAAAAATGCTCGCTAAAATCTACATATTTAGTCTTAATTTATCTCCTACTTGCTGGAACAGCCTTTAGTCAATTTACTGTTTTTGGAGATGTTTATATCAGTACTAACAACCAATTGCATATTGCTTTTGATAAAACTTACTTGTATGGAGGTAAAATAATCACAGACAATACATCAACTCTTGAGGCTTTAGTCTACTTTGATCTTCAAAGCGAATGGGAGCAACTCAAAAAAGATTCCATGTAGATGGAAAGGTAAGCGTGCCCTCAAAAGCATTGACTATTTGGGTTTGATTCCCGTATTGATGGACCTTGTAAAACAACAAAAAGAGATTGATGCACTGAAAAAAGCTATCACAAAATAAGAGTTACCAATTTCGATAACCCCCTTTGAGTTCATATACTTTTTTAAATCCTAAAGATTGCATAAGAGCTCCTGCCTTGGCACTTCGACCGCCTGTGGCACAGTAAATCAGAAACGGCTGCTCCTTGTCTAATTTAGATATTTGTTCATTAAAATCAGGAGCATTAAAATCGATATTTGATGCCTTTTCAATATGTCCTTCATGATACTCTTGGGGGGTGCGAACATCGATAAGTGGATACTCGTTTTGCATAAGTGCTCTAAAGGCTTCTTTTTCAACAGCTTCAACTACGGGCATTTCTTGTTCACAAGAAACAATTAAGAGCATTATGAGAACTTTTTTCATTTTATGATAGTTTAATAGAGATTGAAATTTAAAAATAATAAATTAAAATGTACCACAATATGGGAATACCTTCAACCCAAAAACGAGTAAAAAGAGGTGATTGATTTTCTTTACTTCTCCAAAGACAAAGACCCAAAATCAAAAAAGTAATCAGACTACTTTTCACAAACGGAGATGAGAATCCAAAACTCATAATAGCGATCAGGCTGCCCGAAAGCAACAACAAAACTCCAAGAAATTTAACCCTTTTTACCCCTAAGGTTTGAGGTAGGGTTTGCAATGCGGCAGCGTCAACATTTAAATCACCTATTTCAAAAGGGAGTATGGCGACAAAAATATAAATTCCCTGTACAAGGGCTAACTTAAAAAAAAGTCCCGCATCAAAAAGCTCTGCTGAAGCCAACGGAACCCCTACCGTAAGACACAACCAACTCAATACCACCAGATACAATTTCCAGCCTTTCTTACTTCTCCAATTGGATAAAGTTGATAGAAAAGGAACGGTATAACCGAGTACCAAAAAACCGCCAAAAATAGCAAAAGCAGCTACCAAGCTGGGCAGTAAAAAAATTACTGTCCCACTGATTATAAAAGCAGTAAGTGTTAGCAAAGAAATAAGAGCAGGAGAAAAACTCAATTTTTGACTTTTAAAAAGGGGGAAAAATTTGATAAAATTGTAAGCTGAAAGCGCTGAAAAGAAAATAAATATTAACAAAGCATACTGCGGATCTAGCCCAGCGCTAAACAAGCTAATTTTCGCTAAGGAAAGTACAGCTAAAGCTACGTGAATACTGGATTTGATATAAAAATTAAGTGATTTTTTTAAAAGGTTTAGCATGTGTAAATATCGAAACTTTAAAGCAGTTGAATAAAATTTTTGAAAAACTATTGATTTATAGAAAAAAACGCTTTGAAAAATTAAAGTAGATATTCTATTTTTGATATTTAATTGATGACTATGAGAACTGATAAATTTGTTGCAAGACATATCGGACCAAATGAAGAGGAAATAAAGAAAATGCTTTCTAAAATCAATGCTGATTCCATCGAAGATCTGCTTGATGAAACACTACCTCCTTGTATTCGAATCGATAGACCTCTAGACCTAGAAAGAGGTATCAGCGAGTTTGAGTTTTCAAAACATATCCAAGCCTTAGGGAGAAAAAACGAGAATTTTAGCAGTTATATTGGTCTGGGTTACCACGCTGCAATTACCCCTGCTGTTATCCAAAGAAATATACTAGAGAACCCGGGTTGGTACACCGCCTACACTCCGTATCAGGCTGAAATATCTCAAGGGCGCTTAGAAGCTCTTTTCAACTTTCAAACGGTAGTTAGTGATTTAACCGGTATGG
>CAZOWC010000007.1:0-1237 GCA_964583375.1 uncultured Flavobacteriaceae bacterium | reverse complement strand
ATGAAAGTACAGCAGTAGCTGAAGCCATGACTATGCTCTTTGGTGCACGCACCAGAACCAAGAAAAAGAACGAAGCTTGTCATTTTTTTGTAGACGAAAACATCCTCCCTCAAACACTCTCCTTGCTCTACACCAGAGCAATCCCTCTTGGTATCGAATTGATTGTTGGAAATCCTGAAAACAATGATTTTTCAGATGCTTTTTTTGGAGCCATTTATCAATATCCAGGTAAAAAAGGAAATTTGCCTGACCTAAAAAAATGGATGCAAAAGGCTCAATCATTTGAAATGACTACCGTTGTTGCTGCTGACATTATGAGTCTTGTCCTTTTAGAAAATCCAGGCTCTTACGGTTCAGATGTAGTAGTAGGCACAACACAACGTTTTGGCATCCCTCTCGGTTATGGCGGACCTCATGCCGCATTTTTTGCAACAAAAAGTAGTTACAAAAGAAATATCCCTGGGCGAATTATTGGGCAAACCAAAGACCTGAACGAAAACCCTGCCTTACGTATGGCATTGCAAACCAGAGAACAACACATCAAAAGGGACCGCGCTACATCTAATATTTGTACTGCTCAAGTCCTCTTGGCTGTTATGGCAGGTATGTACGCGGTATATCATGGACCTAAAGGGTTAAAATATATTGCCAACAATATTCATCAAAAGGCTTGTCAGCTCAATGCCAACCTGAATGATTTGGGTGTTATCCAAAAAAATAACCACTTTTTCGATACCCTACAAATTGAAATTGACGCCAAAGCAATAAAAAGTATTGCAGAATCGAAAAAACTTAATTTTTACTACCCCGACGAACACACAGTTTGCATTTCAACAAATGAAACAATTGATGCAAATGACATTGACGAGATTACAGCAGTTTTCGCTCAATTTCTAAATAAAGAAATGCCTGTGTTGGAAGGTCAGGTGGAGCGTCAATTACCAGCAGATCAAGAAAGAAAAAGTGACTACCTAACTCATTCCATTTTTAATTCCTACCATTCTGAGACTGCATTAATGCGTTATATTAAAAGTTTGGAAAGAAAAGATTTGGCTTTAAATCACTCTATGATCTCTTTGGGATCGTGTACGATGAAGTTGAATGCTGCTGCTGAAATGCTCCCATTGAGTGACCCCAAGTGGGGAAGCATACACCCCTATGTTCCGATAGAACAAGCAAAAGGCTATCACGAAATGCTTGAAAAGTTAACGGAACAATTGAATGTGATCACTGGTTT
>CAZOWC010000006.1:0-25746 GCA_964583375.1 uncultured Flavobacteriaceae bacterium | reverse complement strand
CTCTTTAGTGATGCAACAAATGAAACCTATCAAGATTTAAGTATACCAAGTTGCGAGCCCTGGTCCAATTTGGTTCGTCTAAAAAAGGAAAAAGAAGTGGTCGGAATTTATATTTCGTCTCACCCTTTAGATGATTTTACACATGAGATGAAGCACTTTATGAATATTTCTTTAAACCGACTTGAGGATTTAAATATTTTAGTAAATAGAGAGTTGAGTTTGGGTGGTATTGTAAATGATGTTCAGCATTTGGAAAGTCGAAACGGAAAGGGATGGGCCCGATTTGCTTTAGAGGATTTTTCCGATCAATATGAGTTTCGAATTTTTGGAGAAGATTATTTAAAGTACAGACATTTTTTAGTGGTCAATCAGTTTATTCGAATTCGACTTATGATACGAGAGGGCTGGGTCAATAGAGAAACAGGAAAAGCAGGAGCACCTCGTATGCAGTATTTACATTTTGAAATATTACAAAATACCATAGAATCCAATGCTAAAAAGCTCACCTTACAGCTGGACATTCACCAACTGGATCAAGATCAAATTGAGACTTTACAAGACAATCTAAAATCCTATAAAGGAGACAAGCCCCTTTTTTTTAATATTTACGACACAGACAAAAAGGTCAAGCTGATGCTGAACAGTAAAAAGCAGAAAGTTAATATCACCCCTGACCTTTTACAGTATTTAGATGAGAAAGCGTGGCACTATAAGCTCAATTAGGAGAATCGGGAAAATGAATGATCTGATAAGTAAATTTGATTTTAAAACGAGTGGTTATTTTATTTATTGGTTAACTTTAGCAATTAAAATTTTAAAACATGGCATTAGAGATTACAGATGCAACATTTGAAGAAGTAGTATTAAAATCAGACAAACCCGTAATGGTTGATTTTTGGGCAGCTTGGTGTGGACCTTGTCGCATGGTAGGACCAATCATAGACGAAATAAGTCAAGATTACGACGGCAAAGCCGTTGTGGGTAAAGTGGATGTTGATGCAAATCAAGAATTTGCTGCAAAATACGGTGTTCGGAATATACCAACAGTATTAGTTTTTGATAAAGGCGAACTTGTTGGAAGACACGTTGGAGTTTCCCCCAAAACAGCATATGCAGAGGCATTAGAGGCTGTAATTTAACTTATCTTAAAAGCATATTTTATATTTTCTTTTTGTCTGGAATTGTTTGGCAAATTGAAAATGGAGCGTATATTTACACACGCTAATTAGGTCTGGTAGTTCAGTTGGTTAGAATACATGCCTGTCACGCATGGGGTCGCGGGTTCGAGTCCCGTCCAGACCGCTCTTATTAAGAAGTTGTGTGTTGTTAAATTGGAAAAAAATCCAATCTTTTCAACCAGTGAGAAGCTTTCCAGTGAAATGGAGGGCTTTTTTATTTCTCTATTTGGCAACAAATTATATGTTTTTATCGTTTAAAGTAAAAGCTAAAAGTTCCTAATCCAACATTATTCCAAACTCAGGGGCATGGTTTTTAGAAAACGGTTTTTCTGTTGAAACATGGGCATGGGATTTGATATTTTGAGTATTCTCTATATATTTAAATCATGAAAAAAATACTATTCACGACATTATTAACAATAGCATTTATTTTCATATACAGCTGTTCTGCCATAGAGGAAGATACCGTATTACAAAGCCCTACTCAATACATATTGACAGTAATTGTTAGAGAGGGGGGAATAGTAACTCCAGATGCTACAGGAATTTACAATGAGGGATCTCAATTAACATTATCAGCAATTCCAGATGAGGGATATATTTTTTGCAGATGGTTAGGTACAGATAATGATAGTGATGGTTGTTTACAGCGAGATTATTTAGGACTAGGTGGGGCTCGAGGCAAGTCCCGCTGTATTATAAAAATGAATTCCAACAGAGAAGTTGAAGCTTTTTTTCAGAAAAAATTGGAATAAGTTTCTGAATAGAATCATATTTAACTTCTAATGATTGAAAAAGGGAAAGTTTTCTGTTATATTATTGGGGTTAATCCAACCCTCAATATTTAAAAGCTGTTATTGAACTAACTTAACCTAATATTTGCTCGATACAAAATGGGGGTGGTTTGTTTAGGGTTTCCTTGGATATGTGATAGAAAAACTTAAAACTTCTTGAGCACTTCTATTTTAAACATATGGGGATGGGTTTTAGGAAACGATTTTTCTATTAGAACAGGCGGTTGGAATTTGATACACAATCTGTTCTCCGTATACTTAGAGGTATTATTAATCATAAATCAATTAAAATTAAAACCATTGCTACTTATAATTTACGCCTTTATATATAACAAGAATATTCTTTATCAAGTTTACATCTATTGCCATTCTCCGGTACTTGTAGAGCTCCCTAAATACAAAGTTTGATATTTATTTACAATAGAAAAAGCTCCATTTTCTGCTCAATAAAATACCCCAAAACATAACTTTTTATATCAATATTTCCCTTAAAAAAACTCATCATAAAATTCTATTAAAGCATTGTTTATCTTCCTCATCCTTTTCTTTGAATACTTTTTTTATTTTGAAGCCAAGTATTCTGCTCGTATTTTTTTGGCGGTCTTGAGTTCCCCTGTATGAGTCCAACCTGGAGGATAAAAGATATACTTTAACTTATTTGCAACTCCAGGTGCTTTAACGACATCTTTAGTAAGGTTGATGATTTCTCCAAAATAAACATCGATAAAATTTCCTGAGTTTATAGGTCTTGTAACTCCGAATTGGATTTCCATTTTGGGATCTTCTTCCTGGTAGGTGCCAAAAATCCGGTCCCAAAAGTTTAGAAGATTACAATAATTGGTATCGATGTAAAGAGGATTTCTCGCATGATGCACACGATGGTGAGAAGGGGTAAGCATGAGTTTATTTAAAAAACCAAAACGAGCATTTTTAATCAGGTTTTCTCCAACATGAATAAATGCTCCATAAGTCCCGTCTATAAACATTATGGTAAATAAAAGCACAGGGTTTACGCCCAGGAAAATACAAATAGAGGTTCTGATAAGGTCAGCATAGGGCGCCTCTAAAAAGAAATGGGCATGAGTAACACTCAAATTCATTTCTTCAGGGGAGTGATGTGTGGCATGTAAACACCAAAGTATGCGAACTTTATGTGCTAAAAAGTGATATATAAAATGGGCAAATTCCCAAACTATATAACCGTAAATAAACCAATACCAATTCATCCTTGTTTCGATCAAAGAGATGGGCTCGAAAAATCCAATACAAAGTGAAACAATACCAAGGGAGATAAATCTTCCTGCTATTCTATTAATAAGGTAGATTAGAAAAATCACTTTATATACTTTGGTTTGAGGTTTTTTATAGACAAACCCCAAAATTAATTCCAGAAACAGTAACAAAGGAATAATAGGAATAATAAGAGCAACAATTCCCTCGTAGGTCAGTAATTTTTCGAATTCTCCATTAGACAAAATTTCAAAAAATTGACTGACCCCAAAAAAGCTAACGATTTCGTTCCATAGAGAGTTGAGTAATGACATAATATAAAATTTTATTAAAAAGATAGAAATTATTTAAACTTTTACCTCGTTTTTTAGTCAAAACCATAGAGTAGTTAATTCAAATATAAATTAGGAAGCCTAGGTATATTAATTATTATGCTTTAGCTTCGTAAAAAATTGTTAAACAAAAAGTCTCAATACAAACGCTTTTAACCATAAAATCAAAGAATTTACATAAAGTGTTTGATAAATAATGAGTCTTTATTATTATTTATCAAACAAATGTCTAAGAATACTTCGCTAAAGACTGTGAGAAAATGGATCTTATTTGTTTTAGGATTTGCTGTGATTGCGCTGTCGTTCCAACTTTCAAAAAAAATTGCCAATAGTAATCCTCCTCCTCGCAGGCAAGCTAAAAAAGCAGTAAAAAACGTTTTCACTAAAGAGGTAAAAAATGGATCCTATAATGTTCAAATTCCATCTAACGGACTGTTGGAAGCCTACCAAAGAATAAAAATCACTTCACGTGTTCAGGGTTTAATGCAAACGATCAACCCTCTTTTTAAGTCAGGTCAATCATATAGAAAAGGACAGGTTTTGGTTCAGATAGCTTCTTCAGAATTTAATTCTAATGTAATTGCTCAGCGCGCATCACTTTACAATCTTATTACTTCTGTAATGCCAGATTTACAGTTGGATTTTCCTCAGGCCTATCAAAGTTGGAAGACTTATTTAAAAGAATTTGATGTTGAAAAGGCAATACCTCCACTCCCTGAAATGTACGAAGATGTTCGATTATTTATTTCTGGAAGAGGAATTATTTCATCGTATTACTCACTTCAAAACCTTGAAAAGAGTTTGACTTTTTACACCATTCGAGCACCTTTTAATGGAGTGTTAGTTTCAGCGAACGTTACCGAAGGATCTCTGATTAGACCAGGACAGGAGCTAGGTGATTTTATAGCTCCTGATCATTATGAATTGAAAGTAGCTCTTCCAAAATCGTATGTTGAAAAAATAGATGTTGGGGCAACAGTTGAATTAAAATCAATTGATACACAAAAAAAATATACTTGTAGCGTATCAAGGATAAACGCAAAGGTGAATACAGAAACACAGTCTGTAGAAGTATTTATACAAGTGAGTAGTTCTGAACTTAAAGAAGGTGTTTATTTAGAAGCCTTAATTGGGGCACTTGAATTTAACGAGGTAGTGGCCTTAGATAGGGGATTACTCAGTGGGGATCAAGAGCTTTATTTGGTTGAAGATGATAAGCTGGTGCTTAAAAAAGTTGAAGTAGCTCATTTTACAGATTCGCATGCTGTTGTACGTGGATTGAAAGATGGAGTTGTGGTTGTAGCCCAACCAATTATAGGTGCATACCAAGGCATGGAGGTTATTTCAACTCCTTTCAATACATCAAAGTAAGTAGCGGTCATGAAAAAAGTAATTAATTATTTTATTAAGTACCACGTTGCGGTCAATGTAGTAATTTTAGCTTTTTTACTGTTTGGAGTATTGGGGTTAAGTTCTCTTAAATCTTCATTTTTCCCCTTAAATGAATCTCATATTGTCCAGATTTCAGTAATCTATCCTGGAGCTTCTCCTCAGGAAATTGAAGAGGGTGTAGTGTTAAAAATTGAAGACAATCTTAAAGGTTTGGCTGGAGTAGAACGAGTTACCTCTGTATCGAGAGAGAATAGTGGATCGATAACCGTAGAAGTGGAAAAAGAGCGGGATATAGATTTTATGCTTTTGCAGGTTAAAAATGCAGTTGATCGCGTACCCAGTTTTCCTTCAGGCATGGAACCTTTAGTAGTTTCCAAGCAAGAACAAATAAGATCCACAATTAATTTTGCGCTTAGCGGAGAGAATATTCCCTTACTAACACTTAAAAAAATTGCCCGCCAAGTTGAAAATGATATTCGAGCAATGGAGGGAATTTCTCAAATAGAAATCACAGGTTATCCTGAAGAGGAAATAGAAATTGCAGTCGAGGAGAATAAGTTATTAGCGTATAAATTAAGTTTTACGACTGTAGCTCAAGCAGTCGCAAAGGCTAATATTATAGTTACTGGTGGTCGTTTAAAAACAGCAGCTGAAGAGTTTTTAATTCGTGCGAATAACAAATCCTATTATGCAGAAGATCTGAATCAAATAGTAGTTGCTTATCAACCAGACGGTACACTTATCTATTTGGGCGATGTTGCTGAGGTCAGGGATCGTTTTTCGGAGACTCCGAATGCCTCTTTCATTAATGGGAATTTAGCGGTTAACGTAAGAATAAATTCCACCAACACAGAGGATTTACTATCGACTGCAGAGAAGATTAAAGCTTATATCAAAACGTTCAATGCAGGCCATGATAATTTACAGATTAAAATTTTAAACGATCAATCAATACTTCTCAAACAACGCACAAACTTACTTGTAGAGAATGCATTACAAGGGATGCTTTTAGTCTTGATTTTCCTTTCATTATTTCTCAATACACGTTTAGCATTTTGGGTGGCTTTTGGTTTGCCAATAGCATTTTTAGGGATGTTTATTTTCGCGCCAATATTCAATGTGACGATTAATATTCTCTCATTATTTGGAATGATTATCGTGATAGGAATATTGGTTGATGACGGTATTGTTATTGCGGAAAATATATATCAACATTACGAAAGAGGTAAAAGCCCATTCCGCGCAGCTCTTGACGGTGTTTTGGAAGTAATCCCGCCTGTAGTTTCTGCAATTATAACTACGGTATTGGCTTTTTCATTATTTCTTTTTTTAGATAGTAGGATTGGTGAGTTCTTTGGGGAGGTGTCAATAGTCGTCATTTTGACCTTGTTAGTTTCATTGGTTGAGGCACTTATAATTTTACCGGCCCACTTGGCTCATTCAAAGGCGCTCTCGCTATCAAAGCAAAAAATGGAGCCCAAAACCTTAATAGCAAAGTCCTTTGCTCAACTTAGAGTAATCAACGAATTTGGAGACCGTATGATGCAATACATGCGTGATAAAATTTACACACCAGTATTTGAATTTACCTTAAAGAACAGACTTCTTACTATGTCGTTATTTTTGGCAGCCCTTTTCCTTACCATTGGCTCGATTGGAGGTGGAGTAGTACGGACTTCTTTTTTCCCTAGTATTGCGAGTGATCGGATTCAGGTTACCCTTACCATGCCCAATGGGACGAATGAAAAAACAACAGACTCAATCATCAGCTTAATTGAAGAAAAGTCTAAAATTGTAGAACAGGAACTCAATGAAAAGTATTTGTCTGAAAGTGGAAAAACACTTTTTGTAAATAGAATTAAAACACTGGGTAACGGTTCTTCTAGAGCGAGTTTGACTTTAAATATGCTGCCAGGAGAAGAACGACCTGACATCATCCGCGCAAATATGGTTTCGTCTCGCTTAGCCGAATTAGTTGGGCCAGTTATTGGTGCTGAAAGTCTTGTTTTTGGATCGGGAAATAACTTTGGGGGTAGCCCAGTTTCAGTTTCTCTACTTTCTAATAATATAGAAGAGCTCAAAGCTGCAAAAACTGAGCTTAAGCAAATTTTACTTTCGAATGACCTGCTTAAGGATGTCACAGATAATGACCCTGCAGGAATTAAAGAAATTACCATCCGATTAAAAGATAACGGTTATGCTTTAGGTCTTGATTTACAGTATATCATCAGTCAGGTTCGTTCTGGATTTTTTGGTGTTCAAGCACAGCGTTTTCAGCGAGGTCAGGATGAGATCAGAGTTTGGGTGCGTTATAAAAAAGAGGATCGTTCGTCCATAACCCAATTAGAGGATATGAAAATTAGTTTACCAAACGGAGAACGAGTACCTCTTAAAGAAGTTGCTGATTATACCACGGAACGTGGGGAGGTGCTCATTAATCACCTAGATGGAAGAAGAGAAATTCAGGTTTCAGCAGATTTAAAAAATTCACAGGGTGCTTCTGCTACAGATATAATGCTTGATCTTCAGCAAAACATCATACCACAGATTCAAGCGAAGTATCCTACAATTAGCCCGTCCTATGAAGGTCAAAATAGAGAGGCCTCAAAATTATCAGCTTCTTTGGTATCCGCAGGGATTCCTATTTTAATACTGATTTACATGACAATTGCATTTACATTTAGAAGTTTTTCTCAACCGGTACTTTTAATTTTACTAGTTCCTTTAAGTATTACTGGCGTTGCATGGGGCCATTGGATTCATAATTTCCCACTTAATATTCTCTCTATTCTTGGGATTATTGCATTGATTGGTATTATGGTAAATGATGGACTTGTATTGATTGGAAGGTTTAACAATAATTTGAGGCAAGGAATATCATTTGACAATGCATTAATCAATGCTGGAAAATCTCGATTTAGAGCTATATTTTTAACCTCTGTGACAACGGTTGCAGGGTTAGCACCTTTATTGTTGGAAAAAAGCAGGCAAGCCCAATTTTTAAAACCCATGGCGATTTCAGTCTCCTATGGTATAGCATTTGCAACCTTACTTACACTTATAGTTCTTCCAATATTTTTATCCTTTAGCAATCAAATAAAAGTTTATCTCAAGTGGCTCAGTTCTGGGGATTTTCCAAGTAAAGAGGCAGTGGAACGTGTCTTAACTGAACTTAAAGATGAGAAAAAAATGAATGAAATAGAAGAACCTAATACTCAAGAATCATGAAGCATATTCAATTCATACTTATTCTTTTAGTATTCAATCTTACTGGTATTCGAGCCCAGCAATTACTTTCAAAAGAAGCTGCTTTAAGCCTGACTTTAGAAAATAATTTTGGGATAGAAATGACTCGAAATATCAATGAAATTAATAAAAATAATAGTGAACTTCTCAACTCGGGCTTTCTTCCAAATATAGCGCTCTCTGGCGGAGGCAACTTTACGGCTTCGGATTCAGAAATTTCATTTCCAGAGCAGTTTTTAGAGGATGGTACTCCCAGACCAAGTGTAAACTTAAATGACCAAGAGGCCAGGCGATACAGTGCAGGGGTAAATCTTAACTACACACTTTTTGACGGTTTGGGGCGAAAGTTTAATTATAAAAGATTGAAAGAGCAATACGCGTTGAGCGAGCTTCAGTTACGAGAAACTATCGAACAAACTATTTTGCAGCTCTTTAGTGTATATTTTGAAGTCGCACGTCTAACAGAGACAACAGCAAATTTTAAACAGACCCTTGTTATTTCAAAACAACGACAACAGCGTGCCGAAACTGCATTTGCTTTTGGTCAGATTAATAAGTTAGCTGTCCTAAATGCACAGGTCGATGTTACCAATGACAGTATTAATTTATTACAAGCGAATCAGCAATTAAATAATGCAAAGCGTGATTTAAATCTCATTATTAATCAGCCAATAGAGACTGATATAGCAGTAGAAACTAACTTGGATTTTATTCCAGAGATTCAAATTGAGCAGTGGTTGCAAACTGCATCACAATTTAATGTGAGTTTGTTACAACAGCAAAGTAATAGTCAAATTAACGCCTACGATGTAAAGGTTAGCCAGTCAGGATATTTACCCACCTTAGGCTTAAATGGTTCCTATGGATGGAACTTAAATCAAAGCCCTGCCTCTGCCTTTTTCCCGGGAACAAACAATACCACTCTTTCTCTTGGTCTTGGGGCTACTCTAAGCTGGAATTTATTCGATGGAGGGCGAACCATTACTCAAGTAAAAAATGCAAAAATTGCATTGGAAAACCAGAGAATTCAAGAAGAAGAAACTAAACTTACCTTTGAGCGAAACTTGAGAAACGCCCAACAGAGTTATCACAATGCAGTTAAAATTTATACAATTCAGAGTAAGCAGGTGGAGACCGGAACCTATAATTTCGATCGTTCCCAAGCGCAATATAGATTAGGATCAATAACGGCAATTGAATTTAGACAAGCACAAATTAATTTGCGAAATGCTCAGCTGCAAAGAGCCACTACAAAATACCAGGCTAAATTGGCAGAATTAAATTTGATTCAACTCAGTGGGCAATTGTTGAATGTAGAGCTTTAAAAATTAACTCTGTATCCAAGGTAGTTTAGATTATGATCCAATATTTTTTTCGTTCTTTAAATAAATAGATTTTTTTGCTGATGAAAAATGGGGTGTAATTTTTTATTTTTAGGTAAAAAATTTTTGTAGACTCAAAAACAAAAAGGTCTGGGGAGTAAAGAATTTGCGTGTTTATTTTTACTTTTGTATTGAATTTAAATTCACTCATATGGCCTTTGATATAAAAATGATCAAGCAAGTGTATAGTCGCCTTCCAGGTCGCGTTGAAGCTGCAAGAAAATTGACGGGTAAACCACTCACAGCTTCAGAAAAAATCTTGTACTCTCATTTATGGGAAGTCCAAGTCGACAAGGCATTTCAAAGAGGTTTAGATTATGTAGACTTTACTCCAGATAGAATAGCATGTCAAGATGCTACAGCTCAAATGGCTTTGTTACAGTTTATGCAATCTGGAAAGGATAAAGTAGCAGTTCCTACTACAGTTCACTGTGATCATTTGATTCAGGCTAAAGAAGGTGCCGATAAGGATTTAAAATCCGCCAACAGCAATTCTGCAGAAGTTTTTAACTTTCTAGAATCTGTGTCAAATAAATACGGCATTGGATTTTGGAAGCCAGGTGCAGGAATTATTCATCAAGTGGTTCTTGAAAACTATGCTTTCCCTGGCTGGATGATGATCGGAACAGACTCACATACCGTTAATGCTGGAGGTCTGGGGATGGTTGCAATCGGTGTAGGTGGTGCAGATGCAGTTGATGTTATGGCTGATATGGCTTGGGAACTAAAATTCCCTAAGCTAATCGGAGTGAAGTTGATAGGAAAACTAAATGGATGGACGGCCCCAAAAGACGTTATCCTAAAAGTTGCTGGTATCCTTACTGTTAAGGGTGGAACAGGAGCTATTATTGAATATTTTGGTGAGGGTGCAGAGTCCATGTCTTGCACTGGAAAAGGTACCATTTGTAATATGGGTGCTGAAGTAGGGGCAACTACTTCTACTTTTGGTTATGACGAATCAATGGAACGCTACCTCAGAGCCACTAGTAGAGATGATGTGGCAGATGCAGCAAACCAGGTTAAAGAACACCTTACTGCGGACCCTGAAGTTTACGCAAACCCAGAGCTTTATTTCGACGAGCTGATAGAAATTGATTTGGACAGCTTGACTCCCCACGTTAACGGACCATTTACTCCAGATTTAGCTACTCCAGTTGCAGAAATGAAAGAGGTAGCGAAAACAAATGGTTGGCCTTTACAAGTAGAATGGGGACTGATTGGTTCATGCACCAACTCTTCTTATGAAGATTTGTCTAGAGCCGCGTCTATCGCCAAACAAGCAGTAGATAAAAAACTTATAACTAAAGCCGAATTTGGGATTAATCCAGGTTCAGAGCAAGTGCGTTATACAGCAGATCGTGACGGTTTGCTTTCTATATTCGAAGATTTAAATGCTAAAATTTTCACCAATGCCTGTGGACCTTGTATAGGTCAATGGGCAAGGGAAGGTGCCAATAAACAAGAAGCCAATTCAATCATTCATTCTTTTAATCGTAATTTCTCTAAAAGAGCAGATGGCAATCCAAATACACATGCATTTGTAGCTTCTCCAGAAATGGTTGCAGCCGTTGCAATTTCTGGGCGATTGGATTTTAACCCCATAACGGACAGTTTAATTAATGAGGAGGGAGTAGAGGTTAAATTGGATCCTCCTATTGGATTAGAGCTTCCAACCCAAGGATTTGAGGTTGAAGACAACGGCTACTTGGCTCCAGTCGAAGACAGCTCGGGAGTCGAAGTGATTGTAAAACCAGACTCTGAACGTTTACAGTTATTAACTCCATTTACTCCTTGGGACGGTCAAAATTTGATGGGGGCAAAGTTGTTAATTAAAGCTCATGGTAAATGTACAACGGATCATATTTCTATGGCTGGGCCTTGGTTGCGCTTCCGCGGTCACCTCGATAATATTTCAAACAACTGTTTGATTGGTGCTGTGAATGCTTATAACCAAAAGACCAACTTTGTTAAAAATCAATTAACCGGAGAATACGGAGGTGTGCCTGACACCCAACGCGAGTACAAAGCGGCTGGAATTGAAACAGTTGTTGTGGGAGACCACAACTATGGGGAAGGTTCTTCACGTGAACATGCAGCCATGGAGCCTCGTTTCTTAGGAGTAAAAGTTGTTTTAGTAAAATCGTTTGCTCGTATTCACGAAACAAACTTGAAAAAACAAGGAATGTTAGGAATCACTTTTGATAATGAAGCTGATTATGACTTAATTAAAGAAGACGACACCTTCAACTTTGTTGATCTGAAAGCATTTGCTCCTGGAAAGCGGATTACCATTGAAGTTGCTCATGAAGATGGGTCTAAAGATACCATTATGGCTAATCATACCTATAATGCTCAACAAATTGAGTGGTTTAAAGAAGGTTCTGCTTTGAATTTAATTAAGAAACAAAACGCAACTTAATTCTTACGAATAATTACAAAAGAAAAGTCTGAGGAAACATGGGCTTTTTTATTCCCTTGATTCAAGAAATTAGTTCTATATAGCAAATGAGCTAATTCTCTTGCCATTTAAACAAAAGTGAATCTAATACTCGCCAATGTATTTCCTGTAAATAACGATATAGGATAGTTTTTTCTACATATATTAGTAAAGAGGGTGAACTTTATGATTGGTAAAAACACATCATAACTCATACTAAGATCTATTTGACTAAATCATCAGCATATCCTCTTTATTACGTTCAGGAAGGAAAACATGGAGTAGTGATAGATTTTATATATTAGTAGCTATTAACCATAAATCAATTAAAATGAAAAAATCATTCCTATTATTATTTTTTATTGTCACAAGTATAAAATTAAATGCTCAACAAGAAATTGCTGTTGGACTTCATTATGTAACAGTAAAAAACGCTGATGAGTCTAAAATTATTGACCTTGAAAAAAATATATTCTCAAAACTTCACAAATACTCAATTGAATCAGGAAAAAAAATTGGTTGGGATATGTGGAGATTAGAAAATGATTCTGATCCAAACCACACAACTTTTGTTTTTACACATCTTCAATCTTCACTAGATCAGGAAGATTCGGGATGGGACAGTCAGTCACTATTTTCAAAATCAGAACTCTCTTTAGCTCAAGAAAAATGGTGGAGCTTAGTAGTAGACCAAAAAACAATAATGACTACATTTAGAGGCGGATTTGCTCCAATTGACGAGAAGCCTGTTGAATTTGTTCAATTAAGTTTTATGAATGTAGATCCTACGGGTCAATATGACTATGAGCAAATGGAATTGAAAGACTTTATGCCTTCTCATAAAAAAAATAAACTTTTAAAAGGCTGGGCATTGCACAGGATTGTAAGTCCTCATCCCGATTCAGGTGATGATTATATTACGGCTAACTTTTTTGATTCGATGTCAGATATTTACAAAAACTCAAACGGTGTTACAAAATTGACTAACCAACAAAAAGCAAACTATAAAGAAATTTTAGACTTAAGATCAATGTCAAAAGTTGAAGTATTTAGATTAATGCTTTCTGTTAGATAATTTAAGCTCTCCCAATTGGAGAGTTTTTCTTTTAAATCATCGGCATATCCTCTTCATTAAGTTCTAGAGCTTATTTGTATATTGTATTTAGTTAATAGTAAATCAAGTCTATGAGATATATATTTCTTTCTTTATTAGTTTCACTATTAGTCTCTTGTGAGCAATCAAAAGAAATTTCAGAAAAAGAGGTAATGGAAACTTTCAATGAATTCTTTTATTTACTAGACAATGATATTGATAAAATTAGAAACTACTTATCTGAGGATTTTATGATTTTTGAAGTAAGCAGAAAATGGAATGCCGAGGAATTTATTGAATTTGTAAAAAGATTTGGAAAATTTCAATCTAAAAGAAGCTTTAAAAATATTAAAATAGATACGGATTTAAATTCAGCTCATATTAGCCTTGAACATACAGGTGAATTCGAACTTGAAATACCAACTCCTGAAGGAGTAACATTTTTATCATATGAATGGCTTGAAAGTGCGTTTTTAATTAAAGAGGATGGCAAATTAAAATTCAAGTTTTACTTTTCTGAGCAGATAAATGATTGAAAGAATAATTTATATCTATGGCATCCCTTCTCAATAAATAATTATAAATATTAAATAATTAATGCGAAATCTTGATGCAATAGTAATAGGTGCTACCGGTGCTACTGGAAAAGAACTTGTTGTTCGTTTACTGGAAGACTCAGATTTTAGTTCAGTTTCAATCTTTGTAAGAAAAAAACCTGCGATAAGTCACACAAAGCTCAAAACTTATAAAATAGATTTTTCTAAAATTGGGGACTTCAGAGAATTAATTAAAGGAGATGTTCTTTTTTCTTGTTTAGGAACGACCTTAAAAACTGCAGGGAGTAAAGTAAAACAATATAAAGTGGATTATACTTACCAATATGAATTTGCTAAGTATGCTTCTGAGAATGGAGTAAACATATACTCCCTAGTATCTTCTACTGGGGCTAATTCTAAATCTTCTTTTTTCTATCCCAAAATCAAGGGTCAACTAGAGGATTCAGTCAAAAAACTCCCGTTTAAAACAATCCATATATTTCAACCCCCTGTATTAATTCGTCAAGCCGAATTTATAAGAAGAGGTGAAAAATTTGCCATTAAAATTTTTAGTAACCTGAATAATTTGGGAATACTGAAGTCACAAAAACCCTTGCCAGTTTCAACTCTTGCCAATAGAATGGTTGATGAAATTAAAAATTTTCAACAAATAAAATTTAAAACATTCTCGCCAAGAGATTTTAAATCATCGGCACATCATTTTAATTAGTTCTGGAACTTCTAAACCTTTTAAATAAGGTAAACTAACATTTATAGATGAGTGTCCCGTAGCTTTCTGCATTTAGGCTATGTAGAAGGTGAAAACTATGAGCTCTATTATTCCATTGCGTTTGAAAACTGCATCAATTTTATTCAAGGCAAGCCAACGGGCCTGGAATTCGACTAAAAGATTTCCACAAATACTTTAGTTTAGGTGAAGGATTTGTGTTTTTGAGAATATTTGTAATTTTTTATTGTGTATTGATTTATTCTATCAATCAAGAAAAGTTCTAAACACTTTATTTTGTAGTTTTTAGCTAAATTAAACCTAGCTTTCATGAGTATAACGCGCATCCCAAAATTCTTTTATGATTCATCAAAGATTTGATGAATCAGTGTATTTAAGCTACCATCTCATTTAAAATCTCTTTTCTAAAAGTCCTGTAGTTTAAAGAAATATCAGAGATTACTTCTTTTGGATCTTTCTCTTTAATAGCCTCATACCACTCAACTGATAATGGGTGAAATTTCATGTCCAAGTTTTTTTTACTCCAAAGGGATAATTCATAAAGTATGGGGTAGAGTTCAATGCCACAGTCCTTTAGGTAGTATACCTTTATCTTTTTATTTTTGGGATTTTTCACATATCCAATAAGGCCTAGACTCAATAATTTATTTAAACGATCGGTTAATATGTTGGTAGAGATCTTTTCAGGAGAATTTCTGAATTCTGAAAAAGTGGTGCGCTTTAGGAAGAGGTCTCTTATCACAATCAAACTCCAATTATCTCCAATTATCTCTAGCGCTGTACTTACTGGGCAGCCTGAGCGATTATTTTTAATTTTAATCAAAATTTTTATTTATTTGACAAAGGAAATTAAAATTGGTTTAAAAAGAAAACTATTGTAAAAATTAACTATTTGCCAATATAACTTTTTACTTTGCAAGTAAATATTTCATGCCTTAATGGTATATTTAATACAATCATAAACAAATTTTTCTCTAGGGCCGTTTCTTAATGACTGCCTTTTTATTCTCGTTTAGATTTAAGGGGTTATGTAAGTCACAGACTCACCACAAATTAGTTTTTTGACCTTAAGTTTTACTTTTAACATTTTCTCCTTCATATAGCAATTGACCAAAAGTGATCATTTTAAGCTTTTTTAGCTCATTTCAGGTATTTTTTCCTCATTTTATACCATTTTTCACTCACTTTAACCTTTTTTTAAAAAATCTCCACTAAAATTTAGCGTTTTAAATATTTAGGTAGCCTTCAGCATAGGTACAAGCTTCACCCCCAGTAAGAACTCTATCTCCGACTAATTCACAGATTAATTCACCTCCTCTTTCCGAGAGCTGTAAGGCATTCATTTTTTGTTTTTTAATTCGTTCAGCCCAAAAAGGGATGAGTGAACAGTGAGCCGAGCCAGTCACTGGATCTTCAAGTATACTTGCTTGGGGAGTAAAAAATCTAGATACGAAATCAACGGTTTTCCCTTTGGAGGTAACAATTACACCTCCGGTTCCTAAGTTGATTTGATTAAAGAGTTGGTGGTTTACTTGAAGGTTTTGTACATCCGACTCAGTTTCATACAGCAGCAGGTAGTCACGTGCCTTATATACTTCCAGAGGTGGCATACTTAGTGCATTTTTAATTTGGCTCGGGAGCGCAGCTTTTTTTGCTGGTCTGGATGGAAAATCTAAAAAATACATTCCATTCCTATGGTTTACTTTGAGGGATCCACTGAGTGTTTTGAATTCCAGTTCAGCTTTGCCATAATCCATGTGTTGTATCATACAATGCGCACTTGCAAGTGTGGCATGACCACAGAGGTCCATTTCTAAATCAGGAGTAAACCACCTCAAGTGAATGCCGTTTTCTTGTATTGTAAAAAAGGCAGTTTCGGGAACTGCATTTTCTTTCGCAATCTTGAGCAATACACTGTCCTCAAGCCAGGTATTTAAAGGGACAACACAGGCTGGGTTTCCACTAAAAAGTTTATTGGTAAAGGCATCAATCTGATAAAACTTAATTTTTTCTTGCATTAAAAGAGTATTGATAAATTAAAGATAAGGCGTCTAAATTCACTTACAAAAAAACCCTCTAAAAAAGAGGGTCATACAATTGAAAAGTAATCTGATTATCTGCTGTATCCAGCAATAACAGAAACATAATTCGTTTTTATTTGAAATGGAGCTAGAGCATCTTTTAGTTCATCTGAAACATTGCCATACATGGTCATAGAATTGATGTTAAAGGTTTCACTAAAGGCTTCAAAATCTTTGGCAATAAGTCCGCCTGGAGAGATGTTTTTCACATGGAGTAACACCGCTTTTGAATTTTTATATCTTTCAATCAGGGTTACCTTATTTTTACCGGCTTTCATAAATCTAAAACTCAGAGAGGTTTCTTCATTTCTGTTGACTACATTTTGATAGGCCTTAGTAAAAGCCTCTACATCAGCTGCCGATTTTTTTGTTGACATATTGACAATATTGATGATCTCATCTTGATGATTTACATCATATACAGCACTGATCATCCCACCTGCATCAAAAAAGTCACCTTGTTCAGTCACTAGCCCATTTTCATCAAAATTAAAATACCAATAGCCGTTAAGATTGAGTTCTTTACCCGTGAGCGCATGCGTACCAGTCCAATTTCCATAGGTTCTTACACTTCCGTCAAGCTTTCCTTGATCGTCAGTTCCAGGCAGCCAAACCTCCGCTGTGTATTTGATGTTATCAAACGCTTGATGGTATCCCTCTAGCATTTGAACGTAGGCGTCGTATCCCATAGGTTCAGAACCGTAAAGAGGAGGAATTGATTTAATTTCTTTACTGACTAATGCTTTTTGACCTTCGAGATCTTCTGCACCATGTAACTCAAATAATTTTTGAGCATTTGCTAGATTTCTTTGGTAGTTTGGATTGGAATTACAACTTAAAAGGAATAAAGGGGCTAAAAGAAAAATTATTTTTTTCATTGATTTTGATTTATGATTAGAAAATTAAATTTAGTGTTTTTATGCAAAGTATTTTAAAAAAGTAAAATTAAATAGCTGCTAAACGATAAGTTTTTACGCCTTTAACAGAAAGCTTCCTTTTTCGTTGCGCTCTATTTTCTTTCCCATTCTAGGCCAAAAAATTAATTAGATATATGTTGATATCAATGATATTATTGCGGCTGTGGCAACTCTTTTTAGGCTGGTCACTTCTCTTGGCTTTGGATCCAAGCAAATTTCTTCATCTTAAATTATTTATTTCAAATCGATTCTGGTGTTGGGACTCAAATTATCACAATAGAAGTCATTACCTTAATAGCCTCAATTTCAGTTGTAACTGGTTTGAAAAAAGGAGCTCAATTTTTGAGTAAACTTCAATAACTGATCCATTAGTTGTGATTTCTTTTTTTAGAATATTTATTAGATGCAGTATATGGAGCTAACTCAATAGTGTTCCTCTTTTTAGTTTGCTCTTTTAAAGAAGCACAAGAATTTAGACTTAAGGTTACAAGTAAAATTGGAATTAGTAAGTATAGAATTCCTTTTATAGGTAAGGTATTTAGGAGTTGTGAATTGAAGGTTTAGTCACCTGCAAAAAGAGAACCGATGATTCCAATTGCTAATTCTCCCCAAATGAATAAAAAAAGGAATACGGCCACTGAAATATAAAAAGCTTTTTGTTTGTAGGTTTTTGTTCTTAAAGAGATTAGATGAATCCCAAAGCCAAGCGATATTAGCATAACCCCCATCAGAATAAAATCGAATAATGACCACTTTACTTGTTCAGTAAACTGCATTCCAATAAAAGGGATTACTAATAGTGTCAAGGGATAAAAAGGTGTTAGTGGTATCCTATTAAACATGCCAATGGGTTTAATTAAAATTAAGCAAAAATTTCTAAAGATTATTGTTTGCTAGGTTTCGGAACACATAGAACATTTCTGAAGCAATTTGCATGGATCGCTCATCGTATTTTTCTGCTTCTAGAGTGGTGTCGTCAAAAGCTTTTGGATCCTCATAACGCACAAGGATACGACATTCAGCTGCAGGGATAAAAGGACAGTTGTCATCTGCATGTGTACAGGTAATCACAGCTGCAAAAGGGCTTGGGATATCGTCAAAGAGCTTAGAGAACGCAACTATAGGCTTTGATTTGGAGTCGTAGTATACAAAATATTTTGGATTGATCTCACCTGCTTTTTCAATCTTAAATCCACATCTTAGGATAGATGCTACTGCACGTTCGTTAAATGCAGTAAGCTCTACACCACCTGAAAAACATTTTACATCAATAGTAAAAAAAGCAGCAGCAGTTTGCGCCCAAATTTGAGAAAATTGACTTCTTCGTGAGTTGTGTGTACAGATAAAGTTCAGTCGAGGACTTTGCCCAATTTCCAACTTATTTTGGATATAGTCTACAAGCTTACTGAGTATCACTTTTCTATTTTCTGGAATAGGAATTTTTTGAACTTGCTCGATCGTTGAATTTAGTTTTGATAACATTTTACAGTATATGAGCTTTCTTTTAGCAGCAGCTTGAGCTTGGTGGACAAGTATTTTGAACTGTTGATTTTTGAATTGTTGGACGTTCAGGAATTCCACACTGATCTTTTGCCAAACAAGCCGTTTTTACTGAGAATAAAGAAAATCTAGAGTTGTTAAATTCAAGGGTGTATTTTCCTATAGTATCCGATTGGTACTCTACCTCAATTTCAAAGTCTTTAAGCCCTAAAGTTTTTTCTGATAATTCGATTATGGATTTTAATTTTGAAAGTTTCATAGGTTTTCGTTTTATGTCATTTACAGTTTTCGTTTATTCTGGAGATATTAAAAGCTTCAATTGCATTTTTAAGTTCTTTCCATTTATTCTCATTTATACAATAGCAGATATTATTTCCCATGACAGTTCCTTGGATCAACCCCACTTTTTTTAATTCTGACAAATGCCTTGAGATGGTGGGTTGCGCAAGAGGGATTTGGTCTACAATATCACTACAAATACAGGATGGGCTATTCATTAGATATTCAATTATAGCTAGTTGCCCTGGATGTCCTAGGGCCTTAAAAAGAGCTGCAGTGACTGTAATTTTTGGCTGAAATCCTTAGGTTTTTGTTATACCCACATTGTAATATTACAATATGTTTTTTAAATGAAAAAATCACATTGAGATTTTCTATAGGGTGAAATTGTGATGAGTATCTAGGGTTTGTTATTTTGATTTATTGAAATCTCTCAAGATAAAAATCATAACAAGTATCATGGTGATGACAACTACTACTGCAACGCCTTTAATGGTCATAATAATTAAGTTTAGGCGAAGATACGCTATGAATTTATCTAAAAAAATAGAATAAACAAATTTAATTTGAATTTACTACTGCCATGCATTCAATTTCAATTTTAGCTCCAGCTGCGAGCCCACTACCTGCAAAGGCACTTCGGGCTGGGAGTTTATCTTTTTTAAAGAAGCTGGTATAAACTGCAGACATTTTTGGCCAATCTTGAATATTCTCCAGCATACAGGTACATTTAAAAACAGCGTCCATGGAGCTTCCCATTGATTCTAACAAATTTTGAATATTAGTTAAGACTTGCTTTGTTTCAGCTTCCATTCCCCCCGACACTAACTGACCATCAGGAAGTGTTCCTATTTGACCTGACAGATAAATGATGTCGTTAACAACAATTGCTTGTGAAAATGGTCTATTTTTTACAAGATGCTCCTCGCTATTGATTCTGATGATTTCCTGTGAAAAACTCATGAATGAAGCGAGAAAAAAGTTGAGTATGAATATATTTTTCATATATAACAGTTTTAAAATTTTGATATTAAAGTAATCACTCAGTCCTAAAATTTAAGATGAATAAAGTAAATTACCATTTTTGTATTTTTAATCATATAATTTAAATTATGTTTTTATTAAAAAACTTTCATCTCCCTTTATTATTACTTCTTTTTATAGGGTGTACCTCCAAGAGCCAGTTTGATCTTTTAATATTAAACGGCACAGTTTACAATGGAAGCAGCAAAGAACCTCATGAAGTAGCTATTGGTATTCGAGGTGATCAAATAATAGAAATAGGAAATTTAAAAAATAGAGAGGCAAAGAACACTATAGACGCTCAGGGGATGGTTGTTACCCCAGGATTTATTGATTTACACGCACATTTAGAGCCTATTTTTGAACTTTCTGATTGCGAAAGTCATATAAGGCAGGGAGTCACGACCAGTTTAGGAGGGCCAGATGGAGGGGGTCCAATCCCTTTTGGCACTTATGTTGATAGCTTAAAACAATTAGGTGTGGGGATGAATGTAGGTTTTCTAGTAGGCCATAATTCTGTTCGAAGAGAGGTCATGAATCTTGATAATAGAAAACCAACTGCAGCAGAGTTAGACGAAATGAAAAATCTAATTGCTCAGGCTATGGATGAGGGTGCTTTCGGAATTTCGACAGGCTTAAAATATTTACCTGGGAGTTTTTCTGAAGTAGGTGAGGTCATTGAACTTTCAAAGGAAGTATCAAAAAAAGGAGGAATTTACACTTCACATCTAAGAGATGAAGGTTTGGAAGTTTTAGCCTCAGTAAGGGAAGCCATAGCCATATCTGAAAAGGCAGAAATTCCTGTGATTTTAACCCATCATAAAGTTATCGGTAAACCCATGTGGGGCAAGAGTAATGAAACACTAGCACTAGTTGATCAGGCACGAAAAAAAGGCTTAAACATCATGATGGATCAATATCCTTATAATGCGAGTTATACTGGGATTTCAGTTTTGATTCCAGGATGGGCCCGTGCTGGAGGGAATAGTAAATTTATAGAGCGTTTGAGAAATCCTAAATTACGTGATAGTATTAAAGATGGAATCGTTTTCAACATCCTCAATGACAGGGGTGGAGATGATTTGGATCGAGTTCAGTTTGCAAAAGTACAATGGATGCCAGAACTGGAGGGAAAAACATTAAAGTACTGGTGTGAGCTCAAAGGTTTGAAACCCTCAACACAAAATGGAGCAGAATTGGTAATTGAGGCGCAAGTAAAGGGTGGAGCGAGCTGTATTTTTCACGCTATGGACGAAAATGATGTGATCAACATCATGAAGCACCCCCAAACGATGATTGCCTCTGACGGAAGATTGGTAAAACTTGGTGATGGTCATCCTCATCCGAGATGGTATGGAACCTTCCCTCGAGTGTTGGGTCAATATGTAAGGGAAAGAGGAGTATTGTCACTTTCAGAGGCCATCAATAAAATGACTTATATGCCTGCTCAGACCATAGGTTTTAGTGATCGTGGGAGTATTGCAATTGGGAAAAAAGCCGATATCACTATTTTTAATCCTAAAACAATTATTGATAAAGCAACTTTTGAAAATCCCCATCAATACTCAGAGGGAATTGAGTATGTTGTAATTAATGGAAAACTAGCCGTAGATAAAGGAATATTTAAGCCGATTAAATCAGGAGAGGTATTGCTTAAAAATTGACGAGTTTATTTTTTTGATAAACCCTTACAAAATCAACTTCCATTATATCTTCACTAAAGTTAGGATCTACGGTACCACCAAGATTTCCTCCCATTGCAATATTGAGTAAAATGTATTGATCATTAAAAAATGGCCAATTCTCTGGAGTTTTTACCTCAGGGTTATAAGAGAAATAGACTTGATCATCAACAGTAAAGTCTATTTTGTCAGCACTCCATTCCATACCATAGTTATGGAAGTTGACGGTCACGTCAGTAATGTCAACTTGCTTTACAATAGTATTGTCGCCATGCCTAGCTGGAGTATGAACCGCGCATTGAACCATTTCAAAATTTTCAAAGAGTTGCTCCATAATATCGATTTCACCACAAGCTGGCCATCCTACAGTTTCAAGATTACTTCCCAGTGTCCAAATTGCTGGCCATGTGCCTTGTGCACGAGGCAATTTTGCACGAACTACCACTTTTCCGAAGGTAAATGAAAATTTGGAATTGAGGCGAGCTGAAGTGTACGCTTGTGTAGTTCCTGAATGGGTATATACTTCCCTTTTAGCGGTAATTTTAAGTGTTCCATCACTTACAGAAGCGTTATCCAAACGATCGGTATAATGTTGAAGTTCGTCATTGTACCATACGCCATTATTTGGAGCAACTGTTTCCATAAACCATTTGGTGTCGTCTACCCTGCTATTGGTTTGATCAAATTCATCGTTCCAAACCATTTTATATTCAGTAGTTGATTCTTTTTTTTGTGAACAGGAGATCAAGATGCAAACCAAGAGAAGAGAAAAGTATTTTTTCATATGATTGGTATTTGTTAGAACAGCTAAATGTAATTTAAATTTAAGAAACCTTTTGGTTTGAGTAATAAAAAATAAGGACATATAATATTTAAAAAAAACAGGTAAAAATCAGTTTGGATAAGCTAGTTTCGCAATATGGTTTATAGCGTATTGTGTATTTTTTCAGGGGCCTCTCATTTAATCTACGGCATATTAGCCTTGGTAGACCCATTTTACAGGGAGGAGTTTGTACGCTATGGTTTTTCAGACTATAGAATTTTGATAGCTGTTACTCAATCTCTTGCCGGAGGGACGCTACTCTTAGGTTTTTACAGGCCCAAATTTACTCAATACAGCTCAGCTTTATTGGCAGTAATGATGACAGGAGCACTATTAACTCGTTTTGTAATTCGTGATGATTTACTCCAGTCTACCCCTGCATTTGTGTATATGTTTGTAAATTCTCTTATCTTTATAAAAAGCATAAAGACAAGAAAATGAAGGTTTTAAAATATTTACTCTCGGCGGCTGTATCTTTAGTAGTGATAAATGTGTGGTTTTTTCGTTTTAATCAATCGACAATTTACCGTGGTGGTCAGGCATCAAATATGGTAGAGGAATTTGCTGTTTACGGGCTCAATGAAACCATGGTATATCTAGTAGGAGGCTTAAAGGTTTTAGCAGCTCTAGGTCTTTTGATTGGCTTTTTTAAAGAAAAGATGACAGCCCCCTCAGCCTTCATTATGGCTACCTTAATGCTAGGCGCAATTTTTATGCATTTCAAAGTTTCTGATGAGGCAATTAAATACTTACCAGCTGGTTTGATGTTTGTATTTAGTATGGTTATCTTTTATCTGCAGACAAAAATCAATTCTACAAAATAGCACTTTCTTAAAGTTAGCTTTTATATGTTTTTTTTCTTTTAAATATTTATGCTAGTCTTTTGTTTTCCTTTTTTTATTCAAATCGAAACCCATCAATACTCTTCAGCTGAATTTTCTCAATCCTTATGAGACACACAATGAAAGGCCTTAAGTTTGAAGAGAACTGGGACAGCAATTACTTTAGATATAGGTGAACAAGAAGATATTCACCAAGCCAAAAAGCAAGACGTTAGTTTGCGTTTGGCTCGTTTAGCCCTTCATTACGATTACTGCCAAAATGAGATTGTACCTACAGGCCCAATTTATAAAAGCCAAACGATCCATTCAGACTATATCGATTTAAGTTTTGAGCACATAGTTTCGGACTAATGGCAAAAATGATCTTTCTGGATTTGAGATCGCTTCTTCCGATGGACAATTTGCCCCAGCCAAACCAAAAATTATTGGAGATCAAATATATTTTTCATCTAAAAATGGTCAAAAAACCTAAACGAGTTCGCTACGGTTGGAAAAATTATTTTGAGGCTACTTTGTCAAATGAAGAAGGCTTACCAGCATCTTCATTTTTAACACCTTAGTATAAAAGGCTTAAAAATTAATTATCGGTAAGGTTTCTTATTATCTCACATTCTTCATCCGTCCATTCGATATAGTCCTTTCCAGTAAAGAAATCTTCTATTTCAGTTTGAAAAAGTTTATATTCTAATGACCTGACATTAGGAGCCATTAGTCCACCTCCATCATGAGATGCGTTAAACACATCATGGCCAAGTTCATGATACATTAAGAAAATTTGTTCACTAGTAGTTAAATTTCTAAAAATAGTCTCATCAACAAGAATAAGAACCTCATCTTCACAGGAGCCGTTTGCAATACCTGCTGTTGATCCACCAAGGTCCTGAGATGAAAAGGTAATATCATCAATGTAAGAGAGATCAACATCGTAAAGAGATGCCGATTTGACAAATGCATTCCAATAAGACATCAATATTTTTGGTTTTATTTCTTTGTAAATTGAATCATTTTCGAAATCTGGAGTAACTTCAACTTGAACGGGTTCTGGGGAACTAATTGTCTGATTCTCCTCTGCAACTTCTCCGTCAGATTTTGAGCACCCTAGTATTACAATCAAAATAATTAATATTTTTTTCATGGCTTTTGATTTATTTTTTTTCAAAAATACAAATACTTGTTTTATTATATAGGATAAAAAAATCCCTCAACAAAACTGCCAAGGGATTATGTTTAAATTTATATAGAAAGAATTATTTATCTGCTCCTGCGAGGTCAAAAACTCCTTTTTCGATATCAACATGTCCTATATGGAGATAAATTTGATCTTCATGACCTCCACTTACAAGACCCCAAAACGTTTTACGAGCCTCTTTGGCTTCATCAGAAGGGGATTTTGGATTTGTAGTGGCTGTTGCAAAATCCACTAGTGAATTAAAACATTGCCAGACTTCAACTTCTGGTCCAGATCCCATGTAGTGATAGGAGACACCACCAGCAATGGAAGTGCCAGCATCAATACCTGGTTTAATTTGCCAATCGAAAAAAGCATTTCCCATTTTAGCCCAACTTCCTGACGAATTGTAACGACCTACAACCATTACAAAAGGAACATCAAAATTCACATTGTCTACTGTCAAAAATCCAGTTTCGGCATATGCTCCCCTGATTTCATCAGTATGGCCGTCAGAAAATGAGCGGTATTCAGTCCAGTCTTTTTTGATGGCTTCTTTTTTATCTTCGTCTTGAATAGCATCTAACTTGGCTTTTAAATTTTCTAGGTAAAGTTCTGAATCTGCCATATAGTCTTCCATTGTTTCATATTGGTCATAAATCACAAAGGTATGCCCTGAACCGTACCAATGTCTAAAAAGCCATTGACCAGTCGCCTTTCTGTTTTCACCAGCGGCCATGTCAGCAAATTTTTTGTGTAATTCGATGAATCTTGGAACTTCACTAATTGATAAATCATTTATGTAGGTAACAGATTCATAGGACATTTTATTTTGCGAATGAGCCATGAAAAAACATAATGTAACTAGTATAAAAAATATTTTTTTCATTTTAATTGGTTTATTTTTTTATTGAACTATCAAGATAATATAAAATCTTTAAAAAGAAATTACATCAACCACTTCTATTTTTTTTATTGATTTTATGATTATAGTCTGCAAAAGGACAGAAACCCCCGTAGGGGAAGAGCGACTGGGGGAAGCCTAAAGTGGTTATGCATCAAA